>JABIFK010000182.1 GCA_018650745.1 Candidatus Latescibacterota bacterium
ATTCCCTGCGCACCCAGTGCGGCACAATGCACTGCAAAATTGGATGGCGCACCGCCCAATCGTGCGCCATCAGGAAACACATCCCACAAGACCTCGCCCAACGCAACAATCAATGGCTTTTTGTCATAACCCATCAGCTCTTAGCTCACACGATGCAACGCAATGTCAAATCGCCATATCCTATTGGATTCAATACGTCTCCGAAATCACAACCGACAATCTTATCGCGAAACCTTCACTGGTTTTTTACCCGAAGCCGAACGATATGCCGCTTCAGACAGACGTGCAACTTGCAATGCAAAGTCGGGAGGTGAATACCCTTTGCCGCCGTTGCGAATCAACGATAAAAAAGCATCATCAGGTGTTGTTTCAACAATACGAGAAGGAACTTCTAATGGCTCATCATTAAGCAAAACTTGCTTGACTTGCCATTGGTGTAAATGAAAAACCAAAGTTCCCTTTGTTCCATGAATAGCAATGCGCTCATCATGCCGATCTGCATTTCCGATTGTATTGAGTGAGCCAACAGCCCCCCCCTTAAATCGCATATTCACCACAGCATTGGTATCAACCGCCTTGCCGGCATTATCGATAAAAGAAGATACTTCAACCGGTTCGAGGCCCGTAATCCACAATACAGAAGCCACCAAATGACTTCCAGTATCCATAAACATGCCCCCACCGGCCAACTCGGGATCTAGGCGCCACCCTCTTGCACCACCCCAATTTTGGGTCACATAAGCCACGACACTACGCAATTCGCCTAATTCGCCTCCCAAAATCAATTCGCGCGCGTACATATGGGGTGCCATATAATTTCGTTGGTAAGCCACCACCAGATACAGCTTCAGTTTGTCAGACAAATTGATCAGAGACTTGGTCTGACGCGACGCAATGGTCAGCGGTTTTTCGATGAGTACGTGCAAACCTTTTTGCAATGACAAACGTGCCTGCTCATAATGAAGCGCATGAGGTGAGCTGATCAACATGGCGTCCAAATCTACATTGCGCACCAACTGGCGGTAATCTTCAAAAAATTCGGTCTCTTTGCCCAATTCTTCAAATAAGGCTTGTGCCTGACTTTCATCGGGATCGGCCACACCAACCACATCTACCCCACCATCTGCCAGCAAACGTGGTAGATGTGCACGTTGCATATTGCCTCCGCAACCGATCAATCCCATACGAATCTTCTGTTTTGCCATTGTGCGCTCTCCTCAAAAATTGTCTTTTACAAACAACAAAAATGACACTTATACACCTAAACAAGCACGTGTTGCCAACAAATTATCATACGTATTCATTTCCAAACTATTCATTCCAGCAGTAGGAATGCTCCGGCCATTGGGGCGTTCCGTAAGATGCGTCTCAATCACCAACAAGCGATCAAACTGATCTTGTGCCAATGCCTGCACTTGGACCTGCCAATCTACTACGCCCTCATCAACCAAACCCCATCCTTGCAATTCGGGCACATAATTTTTCACATGAACATGATCTACCAAATCTTTGATTGTATCATAGTCATCGGGAAAAGGTACCTCAGCGCCCCCACGTGCCGCATTACCAGGATCCCAACACAGCCCCAAACGCTCGTGCCCAACTTGCCGAATAATCTCCCCCGTTTCAACACCCGTAGCACCCCAACACGCAGACACATTTTCGACCACCAACCGGCAACCCGCATCACGGACCTTATCAGCAGCCATTCCCAACCGATCAACCACCTCAGTTGGAACCGGTTCATTTGGGCGGCGCTTAAAACTAAAACACGTAATGAGATCGGTCCCCCATTCACCTGCGACTTCGCACAAACGCGGCAGTGCGTCATCAAAGGTTGTTTGCACCTCGGGGTCACTTAAGTCGCATTTAAAAAATCCAGGTGACAAACCTGAAATTGACAATCCCAAATCACGCACCCGAGTAATAAACGCATCCAATACATCAGATGTCACCTTGGGCAAACGCACCCCATCAATGGCGCGCACCTCAACGCATTTTACGCCCCACTCAACGGCCCGATCTAAGGCACGCGTATAGTCTTCTTTAAAAATTTCATCAGTAAAAATAGCAATTTCCAAGACCAACTCCAAAAATTTGATGCTAGAATGGCAGAATTAAATCAGATCAGCCCACCCATTTATGCCAGAACAACGGATTCCATCGTGAGCGATTCTGTACCATTTAAGCCCGAAACCACTGGAAAGCTGCGCGACGTTGACGCATTGCCTCTGGCCACCAACTTCACAGTCGGTGGAAAATAGGCATACAGAGCGGTGTGCCTGGGATCTGGTGATTTATTAGGCCCCGAACCGTGTACCGTTAAACTGTGAAACATCACCACACTACCCGCTTTCAAAGGCGCTTCAATAGCCCCCGACGTATCGATGTCGTCACGATTGGCCTCGGCTTTCTCTGTATCTTGTGCAATAAGACCCCATTCTTGCATCCCCCACTTATGACTCCCCGGAATCACCTGAATACACCCATTCTCAGAAGTAGACTCCGTCAGCGC
>JABIFK010000321.1 GCA_018650745.1 Candidatus Latescibacterota bacterium
CCCGCCACGTCGTCAACTACCCCGACCGATCTTGCCGCATCCACACCTACGGCAACAGCTTCACCCACTGCGACCAAGTCAGCAACGGCGAAACCTGGCAAGAATACTTAGCCGCCCACCTCTTAGAAACCGTACGCAACTACGGAATCGGCGGCCACAGCGTCTACCAAGCTTACCGCCGCATGCGCATCATCGAAGCCCAACACCCCGCCGAATACATCATCCTCAACGTCTGGGACGACGACCACTTTAGAAACTTAGACGCCTGGCGCTCCATCCGCATGGGCCGCCAAGGTCGATTCACGCTCCCCTACCTACGCGTCAACTTAGACACCCACACCTGCACCGAACACGAAAACATCTGCAAAACCCCCGAAGAACTCTACCGCCTCACGGATCCCGACTGGGTCTGGGAAACCTTCAAGAACGACCCCATTCTCCATGCCACCATGGCCCGCAAAGGCGACCAAGAATCTGCCAACATCATGAACAATGCGCTTGGCGGCGATGCCCTCAAAAACGCCGAATCCGATGCCGAAGCCTACGTCGTCCACACCGAAGCCGCTCTCTTTGCCACCCGCAACGTCATCGAAATGGCTGAAAAATTCGCCCAAGAAAACAACAAAAAGCTCATGATACTCTTATCTTTCGGCAAACGCCACATCGTCGAAGCCTTAGAAGAAAAACCCCTCTTCGACCAAACATTCGTAGACTGGCTCAAAACCAAAGACGTCCCCAACATCGATTTACGCGACGCCTTCAAAGCCGAATACGCCAACTCCAAACTCAGCGCCGATGAATTTATGACCCCCTACTACATTGGCCACCACACCCCACTCGGCAACTTCTTCTTTGCTTGGGCCATCAAAGACCAACTCGTCAAATGGCTCGACCCCAAACCCCTGCCGTATCGAGAAAACATATAACAAATAAAAATGGGCTGATCAAATGATCAGCCCATTTTTTAATTTTGTCGTATCTGTCTCTACCTTTGTGTTTCCAAACTTTCAAAAGACTGCATCAACGCACGTGCCGTTTGAAGAATGGTATCCCGTGTAGAATCATAGTTATCCGCATTGTTAATGATATATTCCAACTCAGGTTTTGCTTCCAAACCAATCATACGAACCTTTTCAACATAATCACTATAATTTTGCGCCTTATCCAATCGAATAAAAACGCCTGCCAAATATGTAAACATCTGCCTACTGTTTGGATTCTTTTTCCGCAACAATTCATAGTCTCTCAATTTGGCCCGCAAATAACTCGGGTCCGAACTCAACCGATACGGATGCCTCGGAATACTATTGTAAAGCGTATCCACCTGATCCTGAATGCTGTCACCCAGCGACAAACTCTGATCTCCTGTAAAATTCCGCAGCTGATCACGGATACGAGTATGATATTGTGGGTGCCGATCCAACTTTTGCAAAATCTTTTTGATCAAATCATTCTTTTTATCAACATCTGGTGGCCCAATTAAGGCCTTGGCAATATCCATCAATGTCTTCAACCGAGTTGCTTGATAAATAGTAGCCGTCAACCGCGCCTGCATTTCTGCTTCACCTGCACTCGTCGCATTGCCCCCACCCACAAAAACAGAGTCTTTCAAATGCTCAGCTTGTTTCTTCGGATCCTTCAATGGAATCAACTTCAGTAGCAATTCCTGCAAATACGGTTTGTTGGCCCCTTGCTCCTTAACAGGCAACTTCTGAAACCGCTCAAACAATGCCAAAACACGTCTTTTAATCTCATAATTCAGCACATCACGAAAGTCATGACAAATGCTCCCCACCACACCTTCTGGTCCTGTCGTTGAATAGTGCACCAAACGCCCTTTGAATTCCGTAATGGTGTCATACGCATCGCCCTGATTCTCCGTCAAATACCGTTTGCCCGTTGCATTTTCTTCTGCTGCCACATCCACTATCCCTTCAATACCAGGCCGACCAAAATGCACCAACTGATCCAACAGCACATTCGTTTTGGTCTGTCGCAAAACCTTAAACCGCGCCGCATCACAAATATCGTGCAACACATCACCAGGTGTTTCAGGTTCTGTAGGCAAACCTCGAATATCTGCCACCTCAAAAGCCGCAGGATGAACAATGTCGCGATCCAAGTCGAAGAGATTTGGAAACTCAAACGCACTCGTAATCGCATCCAACTTCACATCCGACCACAACCGCTCTTGTTTTTCATCATAAATTTTATCTGCTAACACATACGGGTCTTGATCCAAAATCTTGCGATCCATTGCATAAAAATGATGACAATAATGTCGAAAAG
Source organism: Candidatus Latescibacterota bacterium (assembly GCA_018650745.1). Classification (GTDB taxonomy): domain Bacteria; phylum Latescibacterota; class UBA2968; order UBA2968; family UBA2968; genus JABIFK01. The sequence goes on from JABIFK010000321.1 coordinate 2,290, forward strand.
AACGCTCGAAAATCATCGTCTTCCGCCATTTCATTTTCGGCCTCTTGCAAATGTTTGTTCAACCTCCGCAACGCATTCTTAATGGTCGTCTCACTCCCCAACGTCACATGCGAACGCAACCGCTGTTGTGCCCGTCGAATAAATTCCAAAATCAACAAATAATCCATCAATGGCCATGCTTCACGAATAATCGCCTCTGATATCGCCCAAGAATCCCACCCCTTATTAATCGCCTCGCGAACCACTCCCTCAGGAATGTAAACTGTCTTACGCGTAAACCCAATATGAAACGCCTGATGCGCCCGCACCCCCTTAAAAACCAACAAATCCTTTCCAGTAATCAGTGTTACACTCACATCATAACTCAGTAAAGCATCCAACACATACTCGGGCAATTTATTCATGCCCTGATAAAAAAACCGCACCAACTCATGTCCCGCATGAAAACGCGTCAACTTTTCATCGGGCATCAACAACCCATTGCGCAACCGATTCTGCTGCCCAAAAATCACCGTCTTCTCATAAGACGACAACGCCTTATTCACCTCAGCATGCGTAATACCCCCTTCACGCATCCCGCTGTTGGGTCGATGATCATTGGTCGGCATTGTTTCCATAGCCGGTCGTATGTGTGAAGAATTTATAGCCATGAGAGTGCAATCATTATGATTCATTATAAGGGCACGGTCCTCTTACCCGACTTGCATATACCAAATGAAAACCCATCCCCTCACCCAGAGGAAGGATGTAAGGATGGGCTTCGTGTTTTTCAAATTTCTTTTTCGTGTCCTTCGTGATCCCGCCTATACCGTGTTTTTTTCTGCGTCAGATTGATCCCTTTAACGATTTGGATGGGCGGTTGTAGATGGATTCCGTGCCTTTCCTCATTCTGTTTCTTCAGTGCTTTTCCGTGATACGTGCACCAAAATGTTCCGCTACAGTAACCACCTCACCTTTGGCAAACGGCGTGCCATTCACTTCCAAATCCACCGGATCGCCCGACTGTTTGTCCATTTCAATCAAAGATCCTTCACTCCAATTCAACAAGGTCTCCAATGTCACATGTGTTGTACTTAACACCACGGCCAAATCCATTTTTACTTGGCCTGCACGATTGGCAGGTTGCTTTTGGTTCGCCATATCCATTCTCCAATAAAATGTACCACATATCAGATTAACAAGTCAAAAACCAAGAATCCCCTTCCATCAGAAGGTTAGGGGATAAACGCTAAACAAAAACATCATTGCTATCACCACGGACAATTGTAATTTTTCCAGCTTCTTCCAATTGCCGAACAGTTTTAACTGTGCGCAACTGCACTTCTTCTACATCACTCATGCGAACAGGACCGGAGAATTGTATTTCTTCTTTGAGTTTAGCAGTTTTTTCGTCGTCAAAAATCTTAAAAATCCGTGCTTGCAATGCTTCATTTGCACCTTTGAGGCCCACAGCCAAATCTCTGAAATCAGTCTCATCTAAAACGAGTTGAATTTCTCGATCTGTTAAATTGGCAATGTCATCATACACAAACATCTGATTGCGTATTTGTTCACCCAATGTCGAATCTTGTTTGTCAATGCGTTCAATTACGTTTTTCTCTGTTGTACGGCCCGAGCGATTTAAAATTTCTGCAACGGCTTTGGGGCCACCAATCTCAGTAATTTGACCCGATAAAATATTTTGCAATTCACGCGCAAGACCCGATTCCAACTCCCGCAAAACTTGTGGGTTGATATTATCCATCTGCGCGATACGAAATGCCACATCGGATTGTAATTCATCAGGCAGACCATTTAAGACACCTGCGGCCTGTGTTGAATCCAATTGTGACAAAATAAGCGCGATCGTCTGTGGATGTTCTTTGGAAATAAAAGGCACAATTTGATTGGGGTCTACATTGCGCAACAGATAAAACCCACTACCTGTCGTGCTGTTCACCCGACCAAAAATAACCTTCATTTTTCGGGGTCCCAAGGCTTTTTCGAGCATACCACGGGCAAACCCTTCGCCCCCTTGCATCAAATAAGAACCCGAAAGCACCCGATGTTTGATTTCACCAAAAACATCATCCTTTTGTTGCTGTGTCACAACATCGAATTCGACAATCGCCTGAGAAATCCGTTCAATTTCAACATCTGTCAGATATTTACAAATTGTAGCACCCACCGTTTGGCCCACACCAATAAACAGAATAGCGATTTTTTGTATCACACCTTTGCGATCTTTATCAGACGCTTCATAAATCATCGTTCGAAGCACTTTGGCAACATTTTCGGGATAATATTCAGCTATTTGATCCACTGACAAAGCATCGGTCAATTCGGGGCGTTGTACAGGTGCTGGCGCATCTACTTGCTTGATCACATTATGCTCAACCTTTGGCTTCGGCACTTGTTCACCGGGTCGCACAGGTGTTTTGGCGCACCGAAATCCGATGTGATCTTGCATTGTTTCTGGAGGTGCGTAATGGCGCTGTGAACACCGTATCCCCATGCGATTTTCAGCGTAAAATCCCCCACGACAAACCCGATATTGCCCACCATCTGGCCCAGTTGGATGATCCACAGGGGCTCTTTTATAATAGTCATCATAGTACCAATCTTCACACCACTCCTGCACATTACCCACCATATCCACCACATCATATGGGCTAACCCCATCCGCAAATTGATCAACAGGTGTGGTACCACCATAATCATTGCTCGAATTCACATTGTCTTTCCGAAATGCATCACCCCAGGGATAGGTTTGTCCCACAGTGCCTCTTGCTGCTTTTTCCCACTCGGCTTCGGTTGGCAAACCCTTGCCAACCCACTGTGCATAGGCGTGGGCATCCTCCCAATTTACATTGGTTACAGGATGGTTTTTTTCTTCAAGTCGATACGTGCCATTTGTCCAACTCGGAGGTCGACGATGCCCCGTTGTATCAACAAACGCTTTGTATTCAGCATTCGTAACAGGAAACTTATCAATCCAATACGCAGGCAATGTCACAGTGCGTTGCGGTTGTTCATCACGCGAACCATCTTCATCCCCCATAATAAACGCACCCGAATAAATCAAAACCATACCTGGTTCGGGCAAGTATTGCGCCGTTTCTTCTCTCACAACTCTTTTTTGATTAGAGGGTGTCTCAACCCAATGCATAGGCAACGATGGGAAATCGGGTTGCGAAGGTGTCAATGCTGCGGGCTGCCAAGACTCAGATGTCGAATCTGACGCAACAGCAGAGGCACCCAGTGAACAAATCAAACGTCCTGTTGTTTCGGTGGCCATAAAAAATCTCCTCTGTTGAATATCACGCTGCGTCAAAAAGTTCGGTCACACGAACAGCCATATGGTTGCCCACAACAGCCAGTTCGCCTTTGCCAAAAAGAGTATCCTGCACCAAAATATCCACAGGCTGTCCAACCATCCGCTCCAATTCAACCCGTGTTCCCATTTCTGCGTTGATAATATCTTCAAGCGCCATTTTTGTTTTTCCCAAAACCACCTTCACATCAACCGGCGCACTTCCCAAAGGATTTTGAACATCAGGCATGATCAGATTCCTCCCCAAATGAAATACTTTGCGTCAGTTCAACAGCATAATTGCCTCTGGAGCCTGTACCCGATTTGGCCAAAAACAAGGGCACATTTTCAACAAACACCACACTCGGGTCATCCACCCGGGTATCCATAACCAACGTATCACCCACTTGAATGTTTGCCACATCTTCCACAGCCATTTTACCACGTGCACACAAAGCCGTCACATCCGTTTTAACGCTTTTAAGTTGGTCAAAGCGTTCTTCTTTTCCTGACTCACGTCGGCCTCGTTCTCTGCTGGCCCATGTTTGCACATTGAGATAAGGCATAACAGGTTCCAATGTGAAATAAGGAAAACACAAATTTACCAAGCCAGATGCATGTTGCGAATTGACTTCAAAAGCAATCAGAATCACAGTGTCCGAAGGTGCGGCAACCTGCATAAACTCAGGGTTGGTCTCAAGCTCTGCATCCGTCACCTGAATCTTCAACAAAGCTTCCCAGGCCGCTTCCAAATTGGCCAAACATCGCGTCACAACCTTCGACATCACCTGACGCTCAAGCGCCGTTACAGGACGTGCTTCTTTGGGTGGGTTACCACCCGTACCGCCAAATTGACGATCAATAAAAGAATAGGCCACTGGCAACGAAAAATCCATAATCGCAGGCCCACCCAAAGGCTCAATCATAAACGTATAAGAACAGGATGGGTTGGACAGCGACATAATAAATTCAGCATAGGTCGTCTGATCCACAAAAGCAATATCACAATCCACCACAGACCGCTGTAGGGTCGAAAAAGATGCCGCCATCATACGCGATAAATTTGAGTGCAAATTTTCAAGCGTGCGCATTTGATCTTTAGAAACGCGCGAAGGATGTTTAAAATCATATGTGATAATCGGCTTTCCATCCGCGTTTATGGGATGTTTCTTCTTAGCCATATTTTTTCCTTTTGAGGAATCATCATCTGTTTTAGTCAACCGATCATCTATTTCTTTTTGAGAAAGAATATCTGGCATAAAACCCTCCTCGTACGCCATGAAACCAAGTCATCACTTTCAAATCAGAAAATTTAAATCGTCTCAGGTTTTACCAAATCGGTCACACGAAGCATACAACGATCGCCAATAACCGCAATCTCACCCCGTCCAAACAAGGTATCATTGACCAGAATTTTAGCAGGCTGCCCACTAAATGATGTTGTTTCAACAACAGAGTCTTTGCCCAAATTTTCCAACTCATCCAATGTCAGCTCGGTTCGTCCAAGAACAATCTTCACCTCAAACAACACATGGTGCATGCGCTTCAACCGAGCCCCCACATCGCGTGGCCAGTTTGGATCTACAACCGGAGAAGTTTCCGGTACTTCGGTTTTTTCTTTTTTTTTCGACATAAGCATCTCCTCAGCATATGACTGGTGATAATGCAATGCGTTGATGACAACAAGACAGGCATCATAAAAACTAATATACAGAACAGCCTTAACTAAACACTAAAATTTAACGCCGGTCCTTTACCAAATTTGTAGGCATGTAATTTTGGTGTGCGCTTTTTAATTCAGCACCTGCGAAAATAGTTGCGCCGGATGGGCCCGTACCCTTCCGTGTTTTATTCTCGACCAAAAATCTCTGTAAACCGAATGCCCATTTGCTCACCCGTTGTAATGGCCTCACCTTTTCCAAATGGCACCTTGTTCACGCACACATCAAAAGTCTCACCAGCAAGCTTATTCAGTTCGATCAGTGTGCCTTCACTATAATTGAGCAACGTATCAATTGGCACACGCAACCGTGCCATTTCAAAACGCACGTCCATCAATGTTTCAGGTGTACGATTATCAAACTGCGTGTTGGTCTTTGACATAACATATCCTCAAAATGAATTACACATACACTCTTGCCCGTGGTGAAATAGTGATTTTTCCTTGGGCTTCAAATTCGCGCACCTTTCGCACAACACGAAGTTGCACAGCCTCAACATCTTCCATAAGCGTTGGCCCGCTGTGTTTCATATCTTGTTTTATTTGTTTGCTTTTTTCCTCACCATACACATCAAAAACGCGGTTCTGTGCCTCTTCCGAAGCGCCTTTCAGCGCCATTGCAAAATCCTTTAAGCCAACATCTTCAGCCAACTCTTTAATTTCTCGATCTGTTAAACGCGCAATATCATCAAACACAAACAGGCCATTGCGAATCTCTTCTGCCAATTTCGGATATTTTTCATCCAAACTCTTAAGGATGTGTTTTTCCGTTGCACGTCCTGTATGACTCAAAATTTTGGCCACTGCGTGCGGACCACCAATTTGCGTAATCTCATTCGACAAAATCGCCTGAAGCTCACCGGCCAAATTGTCTTCTACTTCTTGCAAAACAGCAGGCGAAATATTATCCATCTGTGCCAACCGCGTAACCACCGTTTCTTGAATATGAGGCAAAAGGCCATTTAAAACACTGGCTGCTTTGACTTGATCTAATTGCGACAAAATAAGTGCAATGGTCTGTGGGTGTTCTTTAGAAATAAAGGGCACAATGTGGTTGGGGTCTACATTTTCAAGCATTGCAAATCCACGGGTGGGTTCTCCTGTTGCCTGCTTCAAAAGCATCTGCGCCTTATGATATGAAAAAGCGCGACGCAAAACATCACTGGTATAATCTCTACCCGCCCGAATCACATAATCTCCTGAAATGAGAATTTGACGAAACTCCTCACAAATCTCATCCTTTTCACGCGCTGTCACACCATCCAGTTCACTGAGTGCTTGAACAACCATTTGTGTGTCTTTTTCAGGGCATTGCCGAAGTACAGATGCTGCCAATTCAGGCCCCAACCCCACCAACAAAACAGCTACTTTATGAGTTGCAACTGCCAAACCTTCGCTGCGCATCAAAACCGTATGAATGGCCTGTGCCACATCAAAGGGTCTATTGCTTGCAATATGCTCAAGTATATCATCAGGTGTAATGGGTGCAGGTTCTTGGTTCTGCGTTGTATTGCGAGGCTTTTGAGGTTTAGATGCAGCTTCTTGTTTCAGGTCAACGGGCAAAACCAAACGCAATTTATTCCCCGATGCTTTATGTTGCAAAACCGCGGGCGACCATGACTTCGGTTCAACATGGTCAGGCAACGCTGTTTGCGCAGCCAGTA
>JABIFK010000732.1 GCA_018650745.1 Candidatus Latescibacterota bacterium
CGTAAGATAATTTTTTCCAGACCAGCTTTTCCACCACAATTGAAAGAGCTTAAGCTGCGCTTCGGCCTCGGCTTTTTCGCTTGAACTCAATGTTGCGCCTGTTGGGCGTTGGTGTTCATAACCCGATTCATCTAACAAACTCAACAAATGTTTGTAGTACAGAACCAGCCGCGGATCGGCGTCATAATCAGACATCGGCAAAAGCCTTCTGTCCAACTCTTCAGCCAATCGCCAAGCTTCCGCATCGCCTTCACCTTGGGCCAACTGAAGCAATCGCCAAAGATACATCACTTCACTTGGAAATACATTACCCACACCCGTTACGGCGCCCACAGCACCACACCCCATCACACCATGCACAAGCGCATTATCAATCCCTATAACCAAAAAGCATCCATCCGTATGGGTCATCTTACGCGCAGCACTGGTCAATGCTTCAGCGCCACCACTTTCTTTAAAGCCCCTCAAATTTGAATGCTTCTCTCTCAGTTTAAAAAATTGCGCCGCACCCATTGAATACCGATATGCAGGTGGGTTATTGTACGCAACAGAAGGCAATCCTTCACCCGCTTCTAAAACACGGCTGAAATGATCCTCTTGGGCACTTTCAACCGTCCCCATATAAAGCACTTCGGGAATAATCATTAATCCTGCAGCACCCACCTCTTTTGCATGGCTTGCATAATCCGCCGCTATCTCTGTATTGGGCGCGCCCGTACCAACAACCAAGGGACCTTGTTTCGCAAGTAAACTGACACCTTCTTTTCTCTCCTCAGGACGAAGTTGCGACCAGTTGCCCATCGTGCCAGGCCAAACCATTGTGTCCATACCCGCTTGCACCAAGCGTTGGCGTTTGTCTAAAAGCGCATCAAAATCAATGCTGCCGTTTGATCGAAAAGGTGTCATAATGGCTGGCGCAACACCTATAAATGGGTTCTTGTCTTCACTCATCACACATCTCCTATTATCGTGGTCTTTTTATCCGTCTACTTATCCATTCCGGGCGTTCTAAAAGCTTCTATCTTTTCGTCATCTAATTCCATTCCCAAACCAGGCCCCGTTGGCACATCAATATAACCCTCGTGTAATTTGATGGGTTCTTTTAAGAGCAATTCATGAATCATCATCTCCGTAAACTCAACAACAGGATCGGCATTTTTGATCGCAGCACCCAAATGAAGTTTGGCAGCAACTTTCAATCCGGCCCCCCATTCGGTACCAATAACAATGGGAAGATCGGCGGCTTCGGCAACGGCGGCCCATAACACAACTCCGCGAATACCGCCAGCCTTGGCACACTTTGTATTAATCACATCAGCAACATCTTGCTTAACGATCTGATGTACTTGAGACAAACTAAAGGCACTTTCATCAACCTCAACGGGAATAGATGTCGCCTCTTTAATTTGCCGTGTACCCTCCAAATCCATCGTGCCCACAGGTTGCTCAAGTATTTCCAAATTGACATGATATTGCTCTACCAAATTGCAAAAAACAATGGCTTCTTTGACCGTATATCCACGATTGGCGTCTGCCCGAATGCTGATGCCATCACCCAACTTCTCCCGAATGGCCCGAATACATTCCGCATCTTGCACAGGATCAGACCCAATCTTTGCTTTGATCCCTCGAATGCCCTGCTGATAATATTCATAACTGTGTGCGGCCATTTTCTCAGGTGTATTTCTCGGCACTTCAATAGACGCCAAGACCTTGGTCCTACGACACCCACCCAACAGGGTATACACCGGCACACCCAACGCCTTTGCAACCAAGTCGTGCAATGCCAAATCAATGCCCGACGTAGAAAATCGGGTGGCACCCCGATCCGCATCCCAACTCACTTGATCAATCAGATACTGCCAATCCATCGGATCTTGCCCCACCAAACGCGGTGCCATATGACGATCGATCATCGCGCGAACCACTTCCACAGGTTCAGTCGTATCGCAAGCGGCTTCACCAATACCTGTGATCCCTTCATCTGTATGTATCTTCACGATCACATTTGAAAGTAGGAAATTTCCTTTGTCATCTTGATCCCACGGTCGCGTCACATTTTTCCCAACAGGATAGCGAGCAGGCGCATTAATACCCCGAACTTTGTGATCGCCATCCTCAAATTTTCCAACGGGTAGACTCACTGGAATGGTTTCAATCGCTGTAATCTTCATGGTAATCCCTCAATCAGTATTAAATCGCTGAGCAAAAAGAATTGAACCCATCAGCCTGAATGGAAAACCCTTATCGCTGACAAATTCCCCTGCGCCCCCTTTGACAAGGGGGGAAGATGGGCTTGGTTTTGCAATAGGTAAACTTCAAAATGCGCAATCTATTCTGCTCAATGACTTAGATCATAAGGTAGGATAATCTTGTAACATACCAGTCTGCTTCACCATAGCTTCAACATCATCCAATTCCAATGGTGCGTCCTGTGTAAAGTTTTCAAATCCATCTTCGGTAATCAGCAAAGTATCTTCAACACGAATATAACGTTTTTCTTCGGGCACCCACATCATCGGGTCCAGTGTCAACACAAGGCCGGGCTGTAAAGGCTTCCCACGATAATTGCCCACGTCGTGCACAGCCATACCCACAGGATGAGACAAGTGACCTCTAAATTCCAATGCCCGCCGTGCCGACTGTTCATAGATCGGTTTTGAAAAGTTCGTATTGTCAACCACTAAGCACATGCGCTCTGCGGCCTCATCCAAAATCTGCTCGGGTGTCACACCTGGGCGAACCAGATCGAGAAATGTTTTATGATACGCAACAATAAAACCATACAACTCTCGCTGAACATCTGAATACTGACCATTCACAGGCCACATACGGCCGATGTCACTTGTATAATACCTGTAATCGGGCGCACAATCAGCAAGCACAAGATCCCCATCGGCAAGCAGCTGATCATTGGCCTTATAGTGACCGTACCACGTATTCCCGCCCCCCGCAATAATGGCTCTATACCCTGCATCTCGTGATCCATTAACCAGATAAATATATCGCATAGCCGCATCGAGCTGATATTCCATCACACCGGGCTGGGTGGAACGCATCGCTTCAACAATGGCAGCAGCGGTCAATTGACCCGCCTTTCGAAGCAATGCTATCTCGGGTCCACTTTTGATCAGCCGAAGACCATCCAGAACAGGCGCAAGATCTTGGAGATCTGCAAGCGGAACCCGATCTCGCAACTGCGCAACAAAGCTCCGCATTCGACCGGGGTAACCGTCCCACGGATCAGCAATGGTCTCTTGATGTGCGCGCTGTAACGTATCCCAACTCATCCCAGCACCTTCGGCGTCTCGAATAGGTGTAAAGACCTGCGTGCTTCGTTCGAGAAATCGACCCAACATTTCAATGCCATGCACCTGATCAACGCCGGTCAACTGACACGCCACATCAGCATTTTGGGGAGAAAGTGCTTCACCCTCTTTGTCATGTCGCTCCGGCGGTTGATGGGGCAAAAACAAATAAGATGCCTGAGTACGGCCATCAATTAGCAAATAAGCATGAGGCACTTCAACACCACACAGATAATAAAAATCATTTGTCTGCCGAAACACATCGTGAGCGGGTTCTTTTGGCCCACCTTGAACAAGCGCCACTGCTTTGTTGCCAATAGCTTCAAGCACCTGTTTGCGCCTTGCTACAAATTCTTCGCTGTTAAAATCTGTCTGGTACACGTCTTAGCTCCTTCTCAAAGTGCATCATAAGAAATGTTTTAAACATTTGCCAAGCGGTTCATTAATTTATTTGGATCTGTGATATATTAATAGTATATTTTAAACATATCTTTCAAAAAATCCTAATAGAAATTTAGCCTACCTCTTCAATCACAAAAGAAACCGGATTCGACCTATGCTAAGAAGTCACACAGCACCATTAAGGCCATTGCCTTCAGATATATCTGGCGAAAGTCTTTCCAACAAAGCTTATCACCTGATCGAGGAAATGATCGTCACGTTGGTATTGCCTCCTGGCAGCAACGTGACAGAAAAAGATCTCAGTGAAAAACTCGGCATAGGCCGCACACCCATTCGAGAAGCGTTGCAACGCCTTGCAACCGAACACTTGGTCATAGCGGTACCTCGCCACGGCATTCTCGTCACAGAGATTAACATACCCGAACATCTCGCCCTCTTAGAAACCCGACGCGTGTTGGATCGGTTGATTGCGTCACGAGCAGCCAGCCGGGCAACCCCAGAGCAAAGAGACAGCCTAAGAGAGCTTGCAAGCAAGATCATTGAAGCTGCCACAATCCCCGAAGCCTCTGAATTTATGAGAACAGACAGCGAAGCCGACGCCATTTTGGACCATGCGTGTCGAAATGTTTTTGCTGTTCAAGCAACTGCGCCCTTGCACATACACTGCCGAAGGTTCTGGTTTATGTACAGAAAAAATGGCGACCTAAATCAATCCGCCGCCCTCCACAGCGCACTTTTTAATGGCGTTGCTGGAGGAGACGAATCGATAGCCGCCACTGCCTCAGATACATTATTGGATTATTTGGTGCAGTTTACTCGAAACACCTTGGACGATTATTAAGTGATTCAAATGTATGACAATCTGCGTTAGGAGACCCTGCATGAACCGTGACTTGCTCGAAGCCGTCTGTAAAACGCCCGGTATCCCGGGTTATGAAGATGAAATCCAAGATGTGGTTCAGGCCTATCTGAACCCGATTTGTGATGAAGTTTCTCGCGACAGAGTCGGAAATGTGATTGGCCTCAAGCGGGCCACCCATCCACCAACAAATGGTGACCGCCCCCTCAGAGTGATATTGGCAGCACACGCTGACGAAGTGGGCATGATGGTCAAGCACATTGACGCCGATGGTTTCATCCGCTTTCAACCCGTGGGCGGGCTCAATCCACAAGTGCTTGTATCACAACGCGTCATCATTCACAGCAAAAAAAAAGTCAACGGCGTCATTGTTCCCCGCAGAGCAGGTCACCCGCTCCCCACATTAGACGAAATGCTCATTGATGTGGGTTTGCCTAGAGCGAACGTGTGTGAAGCCGTTCAGGTAGGTGACATTGTTACATTCGCTTCAGAATTTGCACAACTCAATGACAAAGTTTACATCGGCAGAAATTTTGATGATCGCATTGGAACTTACTGTATGCTGGACGCAATGGAACACTTAGGCCCCACATCTGTCGATGTCTACGCGGTGAGTTCAGTACAAGAGGAAATGGGCGTACGTGGCATGCCGATGGCAGCTTATGCCATTGAACCAGACATAGGGCTTGCACTGGATGGCAGTGTGACGTGGGGCGCACATATTCCAAAACACGAGCATATTTGTGCGATGGGAGAGGGCACCGGTATTTACATTATAGATAACCTCACAATAGGCGATCGTCGACTGGTTTATTTTCTCTTTGACCTTTGTGAAAAAAATAACATTACATATCAACGCAATATCGGTGGCGGCACCGACGCCTCTGCCATTCAGCGTACAAAATCGGGCGCATTAAGCACCACCGTCGGTGCACCCGTTCGGTACATGCACTCAACTGTTCAATTGTGCCACGAAGACGACATTGAAGCAACCGTCGCATTGCTGAAAGTGTTCTTGGAACACGCACATGAGTTGGACTTTTAAAATAAACAATCTTCAGCCGTCCAATTTTCAAGGAGACATGCATGCAGTCTTTACGGAATACTCTGACAATGGTGTGCTGTGTGCTGTTTTTGACAGCAAGTCCTGGCCAGACGGAAACCGAGCTTGGGCAATTATGTCGATATGCTGCTGAGACAGGTGGAAAAACCATCAAACTTAGGCGACATGCACCAGATCGAAAAGCAGACGTATTGCATCTGACCATTGACGTAACACCTGATTTCACGGCACAAACCGTTTCGGGGAAAACATCTATAAGGTTCAAACCAATTGCTCTGCCCCTGAAAACTCTGCGACTGGATGCGGTTGACCTGACGGTTCAAACCGTGACATCAACAACTAAAATTCGAGGGTATGATGTGACCGACGAGGCCATTTGGGTGACGTTTGAGAAAGCCATTCCACCCAAAATGGAGGTAACGGTGACAGTTGTTTACGAGGCTGAACCTAAAAAAGGTTTGTATTTCCGCACCCCAGAGATGGGATACAAACCCGAAGACGAACACCTCTGGACACAGGGCGAAACCCACGAAGCACGCCACTGGTTTCCAAGTTACGATTACCCGAATGAGAAATTCACATCGGAAGTTATCTGTCACGTGCCAAAAGATATGGTGGTGCTGTCAAACGGACGGCAAGTATCTGCAACGATGGACTCGGAAACCGGGTTAAAATCTGTACAGTGGCTTCAGAACAAACCCCACGTCAATTATCTGATCGCGCTAACGGCGGGAAAATTCAAACATGTGTCGGGCAAATACCAAAACATTCCGCTGGGGTTTTACACACCGGCATCCCAGATCGCACAGGCGCAAAATTCTTTTGCGTTAACGACCGATATGATGGCGTTTTTTGAGCAAGAGATTGGTGTGCCATACCCGTGGGATCAGTACAACCAAGTGGTCGTGGATGATTTCCCTTGGGGCGGCATGGAAAATACAACGCTAACGGTATTGACCGATGGCACACTGTTCACAGAAGCATCGGAGAATATCCGCAGCAGCCAAGGACTGGTAGCCCACGAGTTGGCTCACCAGTGGTTTGGAGATTACGTGACCTGCAAAGATTGGAGTCAGGTGTGGTTGAACGAAGGATTTGCAACATATTACGAACACCTTTATGCCGGGTATAAAGACGGGCAAGATGCTTTGCTGTATAAACTCTACAAAGATGCCAGAGGGATCACAAGACGCAAAGGCAACCGCCCTATGGTAGATAAGACATATAATGAAGGTGCCACAGATCAATTCGATTATCGGGCATATTCCAAGGGATCTTGGGTCTTGCACATGCTCAGAACCCAGCTGGGTGAAGATCTGTTTCGCCGATGCATCAAAACGTATTTAGAACGTCACGCATTTCAGACCGTGGTAACAGAAGATTTGAATCGAATCTTGGAAGAACTGTCGGGGCGTTCCTTCGACGCTTTTTTTGACCAGTACGTATACCACGGCCAGCAACCGGAGCTGAACATAAAATATAGCTGGAATGAAAAAGACGGCTTGGCAAAAGTGACTGTGACACAAAAGCAAGAGACCAATGAGAAGGTGTTGTTGTTTTCTTTTCCGACCAAAATTCGGTTTAAAACCAAAAGCAGCGTAGTGGACCACGAAGTCGTTATATACAAAAAACAGCACGATTTTTATTTTCCACTAACAGAAGCACCTGAAATCGTGCGCTTCGACCCAGATTACGGCGTACTGGCAAAATTGACATTCAACAAACCGCGAGTCATGTTATATAAGCAGTTGACCGCCACGACCGATGTCATCGGACGATTGATGGCCGTGGCGTCGCTGAAATCAAAAAAAGATCAAAAGACGGTTGACCAATTGAAGGCCGTACTCAATGGCGATCCTTTTTACGGTGTCCGCATCGAGGCTTCAGTTGCTCTCCGATCCATACACACGCCAAATGCTTTCGACGCGCTGGCCACTTCCGCAAATCAGCAAGATGCCCGAGTACGCAGGCAGGTGGTGCGAGACTTGGGACGGTTCTACAAACGCGAAAGTCTAACGGCCACTCAAAAGGTGATTGCGACAGAGAAAAACCCCGACATCCTAACCGAGGCCATTCGTAATCTGGGCAAGTACCCCAGCTCATCCACTCGGAAAACACTACTGGACTACTTAAATTCCGAATCGTATCGCAACAGGCTGGCCTACGCGTCCGTTCAAGCGATCCGAACAATGGACGACCCAGACTATATTCCTGACCTTCAGAAGACCCTAAAAACTCAGCACAAAGCCTTTCCCTCGGGAACATTCGGCAGAAGCCTGGACGCCCTGGCCTACTTGGCCAGAAACGAGGACAACCGGAAAAAGCTGAGACTATTTCTGGCAGGTTATCTGGAAGATGACCGAAAGACGATTCGACGTTGGGCTGTTACGGCGCTGGGCACCTTACGAGACCCAGCAGCAATTCCCTTGGTATCGACATTTGTAGGCGCAGGTGAAGACGCGGTCGAAAAGGCCGCAGAGGGGGCGTTGAAGTCGTTGCGGGAAAACAACAAGGGTTCGGTGGAAATGAAAGACTTGCGGAACGAAGTGCTGAAATTGAAAGAAAAAAACGAAAAAATGGAGAAAGATTTGGCGGACATCAGAAAGCGAATGGACGCGAAAGATCAAAAGAAGAAGGATCTCCCGAGTGAGAACACAAAAGATGAAAAATGATGGGTTTCGGCATTGCCTCCGAAACATAGCCACTCACAAATAACCATTGGAAAAAAAATGAAAGCACTGGTCAAAAGCGAAGCGGGACCGGGGTTGACCCTCGAAGACGTACCCGAACCTGAAATTGGCATCAACGACGTACTCATCAAAATAGACCGCACAGGAATTTGTGGCACCGACTTACACATTTATAAGTGGGATGCGTGGGCACAAAAAACCATCCAGCCTCCGCTCGTTGTCGGTCATGAATTTATCGGAGAAATCATCGAAGTGGGCTCCAATGTCACCGGCTTCTTCCCTGGCGATATCGTGAGCGGAGAAGGCCACGTCGTTTGCGGGCGCTGTCGAAACTGCTTGGCCGGAAGACGCCACTTGTGTGCAGACACCAAAGGCATTGGCGTAAACCGGCCTGGTGCATTTTGCGAATACATTGCCCTGCCGATGACCAATGTGTGGCATCACCACAAAGACATAGACCGTGACATCGCGGCCATCTTCGACCCCCTTGGCAACGCCGTCCATTCGGCACTCTCATTCCCCGTCTTGGGTGAAGATGTCCTCATAACGGGTGCCGGCCCCATCGGGCTCATGTCGGCTGCCGTTGCACGCCATGCGGGTGCTCGGTATGTCGTCATCACCGATCTCAACCCTTTTCGTCTTGATCTGGCCAACAAAATGGGCGTGACAAAGGCCGTAGATCCGAGGGAACAAGACCTGTCTTCAGTACAAAAAGAATTGGGCATGGCCGAAGGATTTGACGTGGGCCTGGAAATGTCAGGCAACGAGTCGGCCTTTAGAGATATGCTAGGAAATATGTGTCACGGAGGGCGTATTGCCATGCTCGGCATTCCAGAAAGAGAAATGGCCATCGACTGGAATACCGTTGTTTTCAACATGCTCACGATAAAAGGAATCTATGGCCGAGAAATGTATGAAACCTGGTATCAAATGACGGTCATGATCCAAAGCGGGCTGGACATCAAACCAGTGATTACCCATCGATACCATTACTCTGAATACGAAAAAGCCTTCGAGATTATGGGCTCAGGCATGTCCGGTAAAATCATATTGGATTGGACAAAGTAAAGAAA
>JABIFK010000852.1 GCA_018650745.1 Candidatus Latescibacterota bacterium
CAGGCGCTACGCCCAACATGCCTCCAGATTGCAACACGGTGAGCCCCTTTTTAAGCGCCTGACGGTTGCTCTTGTTTTTGGTCTCTTCCTTCTCACGGATATTGATCCATATCACTTGACCCATTTTGCTTAAAAACCATCCAAAACCAGGTTTTGTCTCCCAGTTGTCAGATACAAAACAAATGGTACGTCTGGGAGCCACAGAAAAAAATAGGGTCATATCAAAAATATGCAGATGATTAATAGCGACGATCACGGGACCATGAGTTGGAAAATTCTCAAAACCTTGTACGCTAACGCGGGCAACCAATCTCATCACCAAACGCACGGTTTTTTGCAACACCCACTGTTGAAATGGCCAACCAGAATAATCTAACTGAGCATAATCGATGTCTTTCATCCTACCAAATCCCAATCTGCAACTTCTTTGGTTGCATAGGTATACCCAGCTTCTGCGATTTGTTTGATGATGTGCCAATCAAACCGATCAAACGTTGTCACCGGAGGACGCAAAAAGAAATCGGCTTTCTGCCGTTGCATCCCCGTATTTTTCACACTGCTCAACTCTGCCGAGCGCATGGTCACATCAATGAGAGAAGGCAACGATTCAGATTGGGCAAACGGACTCAGACGTTTAAACAGCAATTTCCAACCTGACACATTTTCATAATCTGGCGCCCGCGTTTCCATTTCTATGCCCACACTCACATCTGATGCAATCACATACCCATCACAAAGTTGGCGCATCACTTCTGTTGGCAAATTATTTAAGACCGCACCATCGACATACACATCGCCCCCATCAAAAACCGGTGGCAATGCGCCAGGCACAGAGGCGCTGGCACGTACACTCTTCCACAACGGGCCCGTGCTATAGATTTGTTCTTTGGCCTGGGTCAAGTTGCTCGACAGACAAAAATAAGGCAACCAGAGATCTTCAATTTGCACGTCATCAAACATGGCTTTGAACATGGCATTGAATTTTTGGTCATTCAGCAAAGCAACCATCGGAAACGTATAAGCCGTAAACGGTTTGCGGTCATGCCACCCCTTTTGATTCATCTCCACCATAGTATCAAAATCCAAACCCAATGCATATTGGGCCCCAACCACTGCACCCATACTGGTGCCACCGATCACATCAATAGGAATGTTTCTTTCTTTGAGTGCCTGAATCACACCAATGTGGGCAAAGCCACGTGCCGCCCCCCCACTTAAAACCAAACCAATGGTTTGCCCACGAATAACCCTGGCCAAACGTTCAAAGTCTCTCGAGTCGGTCAAACGCATATGATGGTGCGCAACAACTTCTCGCGGGGCCAACCACTTGCCCGTGTCAGTGGGTTGTTGGTGATCTGGATGCAATATAATCAGTTCTTTGCGAATGGCTGAATAAGGCCCATTTTTTTTGAGCAATTCCTTTTCAATGAGGCCCGGTTCTGGATTCGAGCCTACTTTGCCAACAATAAAAACCATGTCGGCTTGCCGCAGGCAGCGCAAGGTCCAGGCCGATGCATCTGCATCCGTTTCATACACAATAATATGTTGGTTGATTTCTTGTTCGTTTAACCACGCAACGATATTTTGATTTTTGGTATTGGTTCCCGATGTTTGCGACATGCCTTTGCCCAAATAGTCGTCGAGACGGCTGGCATTTAAATGCAAAACAGTGTCTGTCTGAGACAAAGCTTGGCTGAGCTGTGCCGCGAACTGTGTCAGGGACACATCCGAACCGCTTGCAACAAGCGCAACACTGATGCCGGTGTTCGCTTTTCGGGTCGTGCTTTGTTGATTTTGATTGTGAATGCGCTGAATCAGCAACTGAATGATGAGTTCTACAATTTGCGGATTGTGCTGCTTAAAACGGTTGAAGCCATCCTTTGACAGTTTGACAAGGTTGCTGTCGCGAATGGCATCTATGCTGGCCGACCGCGTTTCCTCTGTCAAAACAGCCATCTCCCCCACACACTCGCCTTGCCCCAATTCTGCCACAGCCGTCTCTTGCCCATCCGCTTGTTCTACCACCACGCGCAAACGCCCATTTAAAATGACATACAACGCATCGGCCACATCCCCTTGCTGAATCAACCTTTCACCACCCGGAAGAAAAACGGAGTCTAACTCTGATGTGAGATCGCGCAGCATCGTTTCATCTAAACTTTGAAACAGCGGCGTGGCTGCCAGCACTTTGAGCGTTTGATGCAACTTAAAAACACCCAACAAATGTTGTGCTGTCTGATCTCTTTTTTCGAGTTCTTCAAATTTGGTTTGAAGTGCCTGTGTACGCTGCGCTACCTTTTCTTCGAGTGCAGCATTGAGTTCTGACAAGGCCTGTCGTTTTTGAGCCGACGCCTTAATGAGTTGTGCGCGTTCTAAATGTGTTTGAACGCGAATGAGTACTTCTTCTTTTTGAAAGGGCTTGTGTACATAGTCAACACCCCCGGTGCGAAACCCTTCGACGACACCAGAAGCCGTATCTAAACCGGTTAAAAAAATGACCGGAATATCTTGTGTGATCTCCTGTGCTTTTAATCGACGACACGTCTCATACCCATCGATGCCCGACATCATAACATCGAGCAAAATGAGATCTGGGTGAGATTGCATGGCCAGTGCAAACCCCTTTTCACCACTGGTTGCAATTTGCACTGCATAATGAGCACTTTCAAGGGCACGACATAACAAATCCAGATTGTCTGGTTCATCGTCTATCACCAAAATACGGGAATCGCGTAAGTCAAATTCAGTTTCGGCCATAACCATCACTTTTTAAAAATATGCAAAAATTCTTAATACACCCATTCATAGAATCTAAGGGTGATTGATTTGCAAAACAATAGGAATTTCGTAGAGATATCAGCTGCAATGAATAATCTTCGCACCATTCCAATGTAGAGCATGGAGACAGGTATTGAACACGACAAAGTTTTAGAGTGCGTGAGCATAAATGATTATTCATTCTATTGTGCACAAAAAATACCAGACCTCTTGAAAAGATCCGGGTATTTTTTTGCGCTGAGTATATGTGTTATTTGTCTTAGTGATTGGCGGTTTTAAGTGCGCGATCAACCAATTTATCTAAACCATCACCAACAGGCAGCGAACCGATGTAATGGCCGTTTATAAAAAAAGTAGGCGTAGAAGTGATGCCGAGGGCTTTGCCTGCTTCGATATCGGCCTCAACGGTGCGCTTGCCTGCTTCCAGTTGGGCGTCTAATTGGGCCATGTCCACACCAGCTTCTTGGACCAAACGACGCACGTCTTTGGGCGTCAGCTCTTTTTGATTCTTAAAAAGCACATCTACCAATTCCCAAAACTTGCCCTGTAGGTGCGCACTGGCAGCAACTTCGGCTGCATAACGCGCGTGTTTGTGCAAATGCGCTAAAGGAAAGTGTCTATACACAATGCGCACGTCATTGGGGCGGCGTTTGACAAGAGCCTCGATGGTGCCATGTGCACGTGCACAATAGCTGCACTCCAAATCGGAAAAAGCCACAATGGTAACAGGGGCATCGGTTGAACCCAGTTCTGGGCTGTTGTTTGGATTGGGATCGGTTAAGATTTTTTCGGATACGGGAGCTTGAAATTCGGTACCATATTTTTCTCGCAATTTCTCAACGTAAGTTTTGAGCGCAGGTTCGCTTTTGTGCCGGCCCAATTCCGTTCGGATCTTGCTCTCAACCATTTTTTTTGTTGTGTTGGGTCCCAATCGATGTTTGACTTCGTTCCATCGTTGGTCAATTTCTGCTGGTGTAATTTGAATACCACGATAAACCTCTTGCCGCACCAATGCGTCCACAACCATACCTCTTGTTTTGGCTTCGGCTTCAAGCAC
>JABIFK010000863.1 GCA_018650745.1 Candidatus Latescibacterota bacterium
CTTCAACCAATGTCTCCAACATTTTCAAACGGCTTCGGTGGCCAATCACTTGCGGATGCATGGTCAACAGAAACAACGTGCGTTCTTCATAAGCCATTTGAAATTCTGCCCGCCAAATCTCAAGCAACGCATTCAAATCCATAAACGACCGCGTGCCTTGCGTTGGATCAATCTGAAGAAACGGATGGTCGTCTAAAAGCCATTCTACAGGCAACTCAACAACACCCGTTGGTTTGTGATCGATACACAGTTCATAAGGCCGATCATCGCTCATTAAACTGCTGTCATATACAAGCCCCAAGTCACGGATGATAGATAACGTGTGGGCCGTAAAATCCCACGAGGGTGTGCGAATGCCCGCCGGTGCACGCCCCACGCGTGTGCGCCAATACTCAAATGCCTTGGTGAGCAATTCTCTTTCCTGTTCAGCCGTGAGGTCTTGGCCTTTTTCATGAATCCAACCGTGTAGGCCAATTTCGTGTTGGCCAGATTCCAAAATGGCGTCGATGGCTTCAGGGTGAAGCTGCCCATTTACCGCAGGCACAAAAAACGTGGCCGGTACCTCGTGGCGTGCCAACAACGACAAAATGCGGTAAATACCCACACGCGCCCCATAAGCACCGCGTGACATCGCAGCCGGAGAATGTTCGCCCCGATACAACCAACTCGTCTCCCCATCAAAATCAAGCGACAACGCCACAGCAACCTGCGCCCCATTGGGCCAGACCTGTGGCGTAAGATCCGCACCTGCATGCGCCTGCGTTGTAACTTTTTGAATCTGCTCAAGCGGCCACGTCCAGATGGGTTGTTCAGCCATTATCACTCCTTTTATACTTTTAAGTCCAATTGCTATACCACAGCAGCACGATACTCAACAAAAAGATCACCTGGCAATGGCGTTTCAAGTTCCCAAGTAATTGCAATAGGTCGCTCAGATTCATGTCCTATATAATTGGCCAAACCTGCACACAAGTAAGGCATTGTCCGACCATTTGCATCAGTTTTTTCAGGTCGAATAAAAAGCGCAATTTTCGTACCTTGCTTTCTGTGATTGATATAACGCTGGCCCACCATACCACCTACAGTTGTAGTTGCTTGGCTTTCCCAATGAAACAACGTCTCGCTGATAGCATAGTCACGATAGCGCGTAGTCGGAGAGAAATCTTTTTCAGACTTCTTCAAAGTAATAAAGAAAATATCTGTTTGGGTTGGTTCGTGCCAGTAGACACCTTCTCGAATATAAGGAGGTTCAGTGACGCCCGAGACACCAAAAGCAGATAAAACTTCATCACGGCTATAATGTGCATGGTTCAAAAGAGGAATTGACTCATGCACGTCAAAGGGTTTGTGATCATGAATGATCTGATCATCCAAGACATCAAGGATCTTGGCCAACTCAAACAATAAATCAGGATGTCTCCACAGTGCATGAATAGCATCTTGTAAAGTTTCAAATTCACCTTTATTTGGATTAAAGATCGTCAGCAAGACCATTTCAAATTGGCGCTGGTTTCTCTCAGCAAGTCCTTTTATTTTTGGTGGATGTTTTGCATTTGAAAGACTTTTCAAAAATTCGAGTCGTTCAAGATCATCTACATGCAACAAGCGACCGAGACCTCGCCCAACCCTGGCTTCGCCTTCAATAATTGTATTATGGAGACATCCTGCCGCACGCCTAACCTTGGTCCAATAGTGATTATTACGATAAATATCTTGAATATCAAGACCTGTTTCACTGAGATATTCCTGCAAGGAAACATCACCCAGCATTTGGAGTTCTTGAACACGCTGTCGCCAATTATAGGGTAAAGCATGCTGAAGATTATCCAAAACAATATCGGCAGCAACTGGATCCAGTTGTAAATGGCAACCTGCCGGCAAATAAGGAAACCCTTGTTCAATGTCGTCTATCAGTTCCCGACGACTACGACCAAGCATTCGTCGATAGCGAAGGTCAAATCGGAATTCCTTTCGTTGGTGCCCGACAAAGTCCAAGACAGTCAATACATCCTTGCCCTCAGCTCTTCGCAACCCACGCCCCAATTGCTGAAGAAAAATTGTAGCACTCTCGGTTGGGCGCAACATCAAAACCACATCAATTGAAGGAATATCAACACCTTCATTGAACAGGTCCACCGTGAAAATTGTTTGAATCAATCCATCCCGCAATTGAGATAATGCATCGTTCCGTTCCTGTGCTGGCGTTTCAGAAGTAATCGCTTTGGAATGAAGACCCACTTTCTCAAACTCTTGCGCCATGAACTTGGCATGCTCGATGCTCACACAAAACCCAAGTGCGCGCATTTTCCGAGGCTCACCTATTTTGTCATTTACTGCTTGAAGGATCTTACTCGCCCAAATGTTGTCTGCTGTGTAAACATTCGTGAGTTCGCTAACGTTGTATCCCTTACCCCGTTGCCATGTAATGTTACTAAGATCCGTACCATCGTGGATACCAAAATAGTGAAAGGGCGACAGCAGTTCCTGTTCCAAAGCATCCCACAGTCGCAATTCTACACAAATACGATTACCGAACCACCGCAAGATATCTAAATTGTCTGTCCGTTCTGGTGTGGCTGTTAGACCTAATAAGTGCTTGGGTTGAACATAATTGAGAAGTTTTTTGTAACTGGATGCGGCAGCATGGTGAAATTCATCAACCACAACAATATCGAAATGATCAGGCAATAAATCAAAATTCTCATTGTTGTTAAGTGTCTGGATTGAAGCAAAAACATGCCCCCAATTTTGAGGACGTTGCCCTGCCAACCAGAATTCACCAAATGCGCCATCTCGGAGAACATGTCGAAAAGTCGCGCGACTCTGCTGTAATATTTCCTTACGATGGGCAACATAGAGCAAACGTGCCCTTGGAAGTTGATCCTTCAGTATACGATAATCCAAAGCCGCCATAACTGTTTTACCTGTGCCAGTAGCGGCCACAACTAAATTATGCGGATAGCCTCGGGCTCGATCAACCTGCAGTTTTTCAAGGATCTGGCGCTGAAACGGATAAGGGTGAATATCGAAAGGAGTAAGGTCAATATCATCATGTCTTTGTTTATTCAGCACGGATCTAAAACGTTCTTGATCAAATATTTCAAATGATGAATTGGCCCAATAAGAAAAAAAGGTCGCCTCAAATTTTTCTATAAGTGCAGGGTTACTTCGCTGTGCCGCCCGCACATTCCACTCAAGGCCCGTGACTTGAGCTGAAAAAGTTAGATTTGATGAACCAATATATACGGTTGAATGGCCATTGTTACGATGGAAAAGCCAAGCCTTAGCATGAAGTCGTGTGGTGCTGGTATCATATGAAACCTTAACTTGACCACCAAGATTTTGTAGTGCTTCAAGGGCTCGTGATTCAGTCGTGCCTGTGTATGTTGTGGTAATCACACGCAGTTCGCGACCAGATTCTACATGACGACGTAGAGCGGGAAGCATCTCGCGAATGCCAGTCCACCGGATGAAAGCACAAACCAAATCAATTCTATCAGCAGAGACAATTTCGGCCAGTAGCTCTCGACCAACTCCAGGCTCACCACGCGCGTTGGTCATCAACACGGTGTCACGAATTGGGGTCAGAGGTTTCTCAATAGTATTGGCCTTACCGTCGAGTCCCACGGACTCAATAGCAACCAATCGCTGAAGAGGATCTACTAAGGCGTCACGTGGAAGTATTGCGTCGGGCATTATATCACGAAGTGAAGCCATGAGTTGAGAGGACATTGCAATACCAGCTTCATGACGTTTATCGTTAGGCAAACTGCTCAGTGACCGCTCGACCCAACGTTCTACGACTTGGGCAATGCGATGTGGAACATCTACAGGATCGACATCTTTCAAAACAACGGACGAAAGACGATTATCAAGGTCGTTGAGACGATTGTTCAGAAAAATATCCAAAAGGTCGTCATATACACCCAGATTCATTTCATCAGACATTATTTTATCTCGATTTCTAAGCAAACCATGTGGGTGGAACTAAGAAAATGGGGCCACGTGGATGAAGGGTGATGACATCTGAATATCGTTTCAACCACTTTTCAAATTGTTGCTCAATCGCTGAATCTGTACCCAAATATACACGTCTCATTGCCAAATGATCTTCCAAATGCTTTCTAGCTATGTGTCCATCAAATCGGGTTTCACTTTCATCAAACGTCACATATTGATCCATCGTCATATGACTAAAAAGTGCGTTGTGGATTGTTTGTTTGACCATAAAAGCACAGAACTTAGAGGGTGCAAATCGTTTTGTCCGTGGATCATACACAAAATAGGTCACCGTGCGTTTGCCCCACAAATTTCGAAGCTTGGATTCTTTTAAATCTTCATGCCACTGATGAAGATTGAGCATCATATCTGTATAGTTGGCAACATAATGTATGAGGTGTTTATGTGCTGAAACAATAGGTTTGGCAACTGCAAAAGCGCGATCCAACTCACCTTTAATATTGAGTTGGGCGTTTTGAAGGTCTTCGAATGGGAGGTGGTTTAAACGTTTGATTTCTGAACCGTCGAGATAAGGAAAAAGCGGGGTTTGAAAAGCTTGAATACCCAGATGTCGGATCAGCGTAATGGTATTGGCCGCCAAATTCCGACGACCACGTGACACATGGGGACTCACCATTGAAATAAAGGTATCAGAAGGTGACCACGGCTTGAACAAATGCGCCGTCGCAAACTTGGCATGGTTGGCAACCGGATCGGCTCGACTGATCTCAAACTCAATCCAAACACGTTGTGTGTTATCAACACTGGAAAGCAAAACATCTGCTCGCGACTGATACCCCAATAATCGATTGAGTTCATTCGATAAAATGGTCACTTCATCTTGACACGTCCATCCTTGCGGACAGATATCAGAAAAGGCTTTTTGAAGGTGTTTTGCGAGAGATGGCATTTAATAATCGTCCAATTCTAAGTTTTGGAATGCTTGATTCAGAATAGGTTGCCATTGGGATGTAATTCGACGCAACGATTTACTCTTTATCCATACTTGTGCTTTTGCTTGATAGACATGGTTATAAGCCCATTGAGCAATCTGTAGCGAGTTTTCGAGACTATATCGAAACTTAAATTGATCAAAAACCTTTTCTAATTCAGTAGAATGTTCCAGATGAAATTGTGTCCAACGTTCAAGATGCTCTTCGGCAGCAATGTGATTGCTTTTGTGCCGATTTGCTGTGGTTGATGCCAGTACGAAATTGTGCCCCAAATCGGATGGATATCGTGACCAAGGAATAAAATGATCTACTTCACCTGTTCCATGCAAAGGTTGATTGGTGTAGAAACATCGACCCTTTTGAATATCATAAAGCGATTGACGTAGCGGTGTCAGATTAGAGCGTTTTGTACCAAATAGGAATTCTTTCAGATCTACATTTTCTCCAATAACATCTACATTATATTTTCTAACATAAGTGGTCCAATGCTGTTGTATCATAGCGGTTATAAATTCATAGAATGTTCGAAAGCAAAAAGCAACACCTGGTTTCAATACAATACTCCTACATGTATATTCATTCGTGTTTTCATAAAGATGGTCTAAGACTTCATCACCGACCCTTTGCAACTTCCATAATGGCATTTTTCGAATTGTAGCATCAATACTACTTATGAGTGCAGGCTCACGCTCTGGACGAATAGCATTACCACCATAGGCGACTGCCGCTTCTGAAATATGGTTAATTATTGCAGCCTGTCCGCCTGTATTCTGTTTAAGAATTTGAGCATTGGTACCAGGAAAAGGCTTTGTTTGACGCGCATAAAGATATAAAAACTGTGTAGCCAGATCGTCCGAAGTGAGCGCAAGGGGTGCGCCCGAATCATCCCCTTTGATAATTGATAAGTCTGCCAATGTGTGTAATAATGCGAATTTATATGTAGAAACAAAGCTCCCTTCGTTTAAGATGCGTTGAATGTTTCTTAAAAACGAAAGTTGTTGTTCCGCTAATGGTTTTCTGTAGTTATTGGTATTCATAAGAAGTTGTGGCTAAAGTTTAATCCACCCACTCAAGAAAAACCCGCTTTTTAAACCCACCGCGTTCCAATGCCTTCTGTTTCCGAACGTCTTCCACCGTTGCCTGATCAGCACCCAATGATTCTGTCAGTGCGTGTACCACTTCCAATATATCTGCCAACTCTTCAAGATTCGGTTGTTCGGTAAACTCGGTCACTTCCTCTTGGAGCTTCTTGATCAGTGCGTCTTGGTATTCTGTTTCAGACAAAATGCGTGTTTGGCATTGTTTGCCTTTTTGCTGAATGATGTCTGGGATTAAATCTCGAACCAGTTTGTTATAGTCAGGCATCTCAGAAATTCTCCAATTGTGCATATTCGTTTCACTGATCTTGGTATTGTTAAAAACAATATAATGCTGTCTTTGAAGACTTACAACTTCTAAAAAGGTCAATTCTGAAACCAAATACATAAGTTCATTTTTGCACAAAACAACAATCCATATACTCATCGCACTCCAAATTTACCGAATGTTATTGAGCAACGCTCGAAGTGCATCCTGTGACAACATGCGCGGATTATTCTGCAAGCGTTCTGTATTCACATTCTGCACCAGCAAGTCGATATCGGCATTGGTTTGTACCCCCACATCACCCAAACGCGTTGGGCATCCAATTGCAACGATCAAAGCTTCAATTCGCTCATGGGCTTCTTGAGCTGCCTCTACCTCAAACAAAGACAAAAGAGAGTGCAAACCTTTGTGTACGGGCCCCACACCCTCGGGATGACAACAATCATCTGCACCTACCGCATAGTTATACACCAACATCGGTCCCAACGTCAACGCCACCGCCAATCCATGTGGCACCCCAAAGTGAGATGTAAGCGTATAAGAAATCGCGTGGGGTGCAGTTGTCTTGCTGATATTAATTGCCTTGCCAGCCAAATGAGCCGCTTTGCACATGTTCAATCGCACATCGGGTGATGGATTATGAACCGCGACTTCCAAATTCGCCATCACCAATGTCAACGCCTCGCTCGCAAACCCCTGCGAAGTGGGTGTTGCATTCACACTCCAAAACGACTCCACCGCCTGCGACAACGCATCCAACCCTGTATGTGCCGTGATCGACGCAGGCAAATTGGCCGTCAAATCCGAATCTACCACTGCATAGTTGGGCAGCACAAATTCATGCGCCACAGAATACTTTTGCCCATCTACATACACGACTGCAAAATGTGTGGCCTCACTGCCCGTCCCTGCCGTGGTCGGCATTGCAATTAAAGGTGGGCCAGCGTGTTCAATGGGTGCAAGACCTGTCAACAAATCCACGGACTCACATGTGTGAGCACTGCAAATACCGATCAACTTGGCCATATCAATCGCAGAGCCTCCGCCCACAGCCAACACCATGTCACATGGATGATCTCGCCAAACGTGAAGCCCACGCATCACATCGTCATATTTGGGATTGGGTGCAAATGCATCAAAAAACGCACACTCTCGCCCCTCTAAAGCAGGCACCAGCTTCGCCTTGGCACCCGAAAGATCATATGCTGTGCGGTCGGCAACCACAAAAACAGAACGAACATTTTGTTGATCAAATATAGCAGATACATTTTCAATTGCGCCAGAACTCAAATACACGTCTTGTGTCATAGCTTTCCTTTTGCAAATTCTTAATGTAAATTGGAAATCATGAGACAACAGAGCAGGAAACCCCTGCCCTTACGACCAGATGAACATCGATTGTATGTATGGACATCAGGCGCATACACTGATGATTAAAATCTCAACACTGAAAGGTACACCATGGACTTTTATTTTCAACGTCAGTATCGCGGTCCTCTCAAAGCCATCTTGCTTGATTGGGCAGGCACAACAATGGATTATGGCTGTTATGCGCCAGCAGTGGTTTTTCGCCAAGTCTTTGAAAAACAAAATGTGCCCATCACGATGGCCGAAGCCCGAGGCCCTATGGGTGCACACAAAAAAGTACACATTCGCAAGATATCACAAACAGCCTCTGTGCACCAGCGTTGGGAAGAGGCGCATGGACGCGCACCAAACGAAACCGACGTGGAAACGATGTTTACAGAATTTGTGCCCTTGCAACTATCTTGCCTTGCTCAGTATGCAGACTTAATCCCTGGCACCTTAGATGCTGTTGCAGACTTTCGCAAACGCAACTTAAAAATTGGATCCACCACAGGATATACAGGTGAGATGATGACCCTCTTACAAGATGAAGCCAAGAAACGCGGGTATGCGCCCGATGCCACCGTCTGTGCAACCGACGTGCCTGAAGGACGACCTGCGCCTTGGATGTGCGTGCAAAATGCGATGCAGTTGGGTGTTTATCCTTTTGAGGCATGCGTCAAAGTAGACGATACCATACCCGGTATTGAAGAAGGCCTCAATTGTGCTATGTGGACCATTGGATTGGCAAAAACGGGCAATGAAATCGGACTCAATGAGGCTGAAATCAACGCTTTAGATCCAGACACCCTCAACATACAGTTAAAAGCAGTCTATCAAAAAATGCATCAATCTGGCGCACACTACGTGGTCGATGGCATTGGTGATGTGCCTGCGGTATTAGACGACATTCAAAACCGGTTGGCACGTGGGGAACGACCGTAAAAGAGACAAAAGAACGCCTGAGTGCATTCACTACTCAGGCGTTCATAAAAACCTTCGTGTCATAGTCCTACCGATTTCTATCACAAACACATGCCCCGTGAACATGATCAAATAAGGTCATCGAGATCAAATAAAAGCACGTGCGCCAATTCCTTCATCCGTGCTTTTTGTTCGGGATTGAGATCATCTTCATTTTCGTAGAGCACACCAAATTCAAGCATATATTCCTCAAGTTCTTCTTTGCTAAGTTTGGGCCTGCCTTTGCCATGTCCCTGATAGGCGGCCAGATAACCTTCATAGTCTGGTTCGTCACCTTCATCAAAAAAGTCTGACAGCATATCTTCGTCGATAAGATCAAGCAAATCTGAAGGATCGAAAGAGACCAGTGCTTTATCGGTTTTGTAAGCAATGGCACCGTTTTGGAAATTGAGAAAATCGCCGTAGATATCAAAATACCGCTGGGAAATAGACGCGGCCGACACACCGTATCGTTTGGCGGTGGTTTGCTGGGTCTGATCTGCCTGCCCCTCTAACAGGCCAATCACATAATCAACACTGGCAGCCCACACTTCGGGTTTGCGGATGGTTGGGTTCTCTGTTTGAAAAAAATCTCGCCAGAGCATGCGGGCATTGGTGATTTGCGCAGGAGAAAACGCGGCCTCCTGCATGGCAGATTGAATTAGGTTTTCGACCTGCCCTGCTTTACCAGACAGCGGTGACTGCGCTTCGTCATACAGGCTCGGTAATTCGATGAATGGCTCGCCATCAAAGAAAACCTGAACCACCATCTGATGATAACCACGATATGCCGACGGAATGGGGCGATTGTGCTGTGCATTGGCCTGAAGGGCTTCACGTATTCGTTTTTGGGTTTGAGTGGCATCTATTTGTCGAATCTCCAGAACACCCATATCGAACTGAGATACAATATCCTGTATGTCTTCTTGAGACTGGTTGGGAAAAACAGAAAAATCCTTAACACCACCGCCCCAGAAAGCATAATCGATCAAAAACGAAAAAAGGATATAATGCCCCGAAGACAGTTTCGCACTGACAAGAATTTGCCCCTGTGAGGGATCGGTTTTGTGATCGTCAGCATAATACCCCCTATCAAATCGACACTTACCTATGCCATCGACCATGCTCTCTGTGGGTGTTTGTTGTGATTTCAAAAGGGCCTGTTTGGCCGATTGTTGAATCTCCTCCGACGCTCTGAACATACCAAGCACCCACAACAAGTCGGCGGCCAGTGGGTGCGTTTCGGCCTGGAGGCCTGCAATAAGGGCCGCATAGAGTTCCGCACTGTTTTGTGCGCCAACACCTGCTTCAAGACTGTTTAGCAATTCTATAAGCGCAAATACGCGCTCCTCAGGCGCGACCTTCGAAAGCGTTTCTTCTGCTTCATTAAGCAGGCTTTGAAATCCCTCTGACAACTGTGCTTTTATCTGGAGGCCCTCAACGGGCTGCCCCAACATTGTCAACACATAGGCGGCATCCATACGGATATTGTGACGTGTTTGTGGGGCATCGACGATTCGCTGAAGGTGTTGCACGGTTTGTGGGCCACCAATTTCTTCAAGCGCCCATACCAGATACGATGTGTTATCATTTTCGAGGGTCGTAAGCTTACGGCAAAGTTCAACAATCAGCGCTTCTTCTCCAATCTGGTCACACGCTTCTGCAAGCACCTTTTGTGCCTCATTTATTTCGGCACCGGCACGAAAAAAAACAGTATAAAGTTCATTCAAAAAAACAGTTGCGTCGAGGCGCGATTGAATATCAACAATTTTGGGGTTGTTTTTTTTAGCTGACATAGTAAATCCATTTGTTGAAGATTGACATTTTTATGAGCAACGGTTTGGTCACATCGTCGAAAAAGTAAATATCCACGTCACCAAGGCAATGAAGTGGATGTATTACGCCAACAGAGCGACCGTTTGCAACCCATTGAAATCAAATCTGGGCAAACCTTAAATCGAGATTTCTTTGCAAACATGCAAAAATGGATGGACTTGGTAGGTGACATAGCAATAGATCCCACACTTATTTACGGGGGGCAAGAATCACAAATGCGTTTGGGCATTCAGGTACACGCTTGGCATGACCCCACGTGGCAGGAAGCAACACCCTAATTTTGGATAAAGCCTGAAGAAACAGATAACAACGAGCTAAAAATAACATATCAATCCGCCGAAATAACCGGCGATTCACTTGCCCTTTTAAACAACTCATCAAACTCAACACTCTCATCATCTCTGATCAGCTCCGAATGGCATCCCCACTCATCCACCGGCTGATTGCCATTCCCATAAAACACCCACATCTGTCGTGTAGTGGCAAAGTAAATGTTCACCCCACCCGGCCGACTTGTCTTGATCACATGCCTCGGCAAACTGTGATCGGCCTTTTCCACGCGATATTTCTCCAACGCATCCTCATCCAACTCAATGCCCAACCCCGGTGCTTCGGGCACCTGTGCATGACCGCCCACCACATTAATCCGTTCCTTTAGCAAACTGTGTTCATACAACTCATGACACGTAATTGTCGGCCACTGCGCATGTGTCAGCGCAGCACTCAAATGCAGTGACATTGCCGTGGTTGGTCCCGCACCCACCATCTGTAAAAAGAACGGCATATTCAAAGATCCCGCTGTCGATCCATGTTGCATCACCTTCGACACGCCCCCACCCAACACCCACCCATCACACACGCCGCCCATCTCAATGCCCTCACGCGGTGGAATAATGCCATAATGATGGGCAATGGGTGTTTCAATTTGCGTGCGCATATATCGGTTGCCAGACGCATCATTCCGTGGAATCGGATCTTCGAACATCTTAATCTTTGGAAACGTCGTCTCCAACTCCCGCAACACCGGAATCGCATTGGACGCGTTGTTCAAAAATGCATTCCAATCCGCATCAATGCGAAAATGATCGGGCGTCACATCACTAATCCGCCGAATCGTCTCCCGCACATCAAACCAAGGCCGTGTTTTAATTTTAATGCACGTATATCCCAATTCAACAGCCGTCAGTGCTTCTCGTTCATACTTCTCGGGCGACATATCATGATCCCAAAAGGATATTGCACACCAATCGCGACACTTATCCCCCAACAACCGATACACCGGCACCCCCGCCAACTTACCCGCCGCATCAAACAGTGCCATTAGCAAACCTGCACCCAATGAATCATCCCACATCGTTTCAAACGGCGTCTTGCCCACCACACGCTCATGCGCTTGCACCCGCCCCCACGTATAATTTTGAATCGTCTCGCCCCATCCCACAATACCCGCATCGGTCTCAACCCGCACAATCTCCAACTCAGACCACGTATGAATCCCCGCACGCTCCATTTCGGTACGCACACGATCAACAAACGGCACTTGTAATGTGAAACGCTCAACATGTGTCACTTTGGCAGACATAGAAACCCTCGTGGTTATAAGAAATTAAAGCTCGTTATTTTAAACGAAGAACAACGCAAATCAAAAATTAATCCACCAATCGCGTATGGGGCATCAGCACCCGTTCCATCACCGCGCGTAATACATCCATCGTGCTCAAAATGCCCACCAACCGCCCACCATCTAAAACCAGCAAACGATGGATGCGGTCGGTGTACATAATTTTTGCCACTTCTTCAATGTGGGTATCTACAGACACCGACACCACATCTGTAGACATAATATCACGCACCTGTAAATTGGCCACATCTTCTGGCACAAACTCTTCCGAAAGCGCTTCAAAGCTCGCATCATCATGTAGCTTGTGATACTCCGACTCCACAACCTGTGTATCACCAAACACATCGCTGTGCAACAACACATCGGTCGTTGAAACCACCCCCACCAAATGGCCGTCATCATCCACCACAGGGGCACCACTGATATCGTGTTTTTGAAACAACTGCGAAAGTGCCAAAACAGTCAGCTTTTCATGTGCGGGAATAATCTCAGAGGTCATAACCTGCTTTGCGGTCACACTCATTTTGTCAACTCCAGTTTTGATAATCGTGATAGGAAGAATGGGTTCGACATACGCAACCACTGGGATTGGTCTTATCAGCCTGATCTTTTACCACCTCAGCAGATTGGTTCTCTACATCACCAGAATGAGAAGCCGGCTGTTCTACAGATTCATTCATGAAAACCTCTAATCCAAAGGGAAAATACTTTATCAAGATATCACACGCACGATCTGAGCGCCAGTATTGGAAAGACAGGTATGGAAAACGGTTGTGAAAAGTGTTTGTATACTGCCCAAACATCTCGTATTTTCCATCTGTCAGATATCGTTTTCACTTTTATAAATCACCACCATCACCAGCTTTTCACAGGAGCATCAAACGTGAAAAACATTTTGAAAGGCATGCCAATTGCCGTCAAGATATTTGCATTGGCCACAAGTATGCTCGTTTTACAAGCCGTATTGAGTTATGTGACATACGACCGCATCAATCAGGTCACCCAAAAATTAGTCGACATCACAGATTATTTGGTACCCATTGGAGATGCCATTGTAGAAGCCAATTTGGAAACCACCGAACGCAAGATTTATATGGAACGCATTTGGCGAGCATATGAGAAGACATCGCAAAACAAAGAACAGCTGCAACAAGAATTAGACATCTGGAAAAACAAAGGCCTGCTTTCTGATGAGGCCATAGACCGTGCCATTCAACTGTCAAACAAAGGGATTGCGCATGTGTCAACCCCCGAAGACATTGTCGCCTTTGCGCGTTTGCAACCTGCCTTAGAAAATTTAAAAACAGGACACCAAGAACACCGAGAACTGGCTTTAGAAATTTTGCACCTGCTCCAGCGAGGGGATCGACCTGCCGCTCATCTTTTAGAAAAAGAATTGGAAAAAAACAGCCAAACCCTACAAAAGCATGCACAAACCATTCTCAATGATTTGGAAGCATTCTTAGGTCGGTCTATTCAAACCAGTATCACACACGAAAATCAGGCCTTACAACTCAGCTGGATCTTGGTGGGTGTTGCAACCCTTGTCGGTATTATTTTTGCGTCCATCGTCACCATTGGTTTGGTTCGACCGGTCAAGAAACTGGTTGTTGGCACCCAAGCAGTAGAACAAGGAGATTTGAGTGTTGATATCCCCATCAGTTCACATGACGAAACGGGTGAACTCACAGGTATCTTTAACAATATGGTGCACGGCATTCGAGAAACCCAACAACTCAAAGCCACCTTTGGTCAATATGTTGACCCACGCATTGTTGAAGGGTTGATAGAGCAAACCAGCGCAGTAGACGAACACCCAAAGAAACAGGTGATGACGGTGTTTTTTTCCGACGTTGCGGGTTTTAGCAGCATCAGTGAAAAATTAACTGCAGAAGGTCTGGTGAAACTCATCAATCAATATTTGACCATGGCATCAGAACCCATCAACCAGTCACATGGCGTCATTGACAAATTTATTGGGGATGCCATCGTGGCCTTTTGGGGACCTCCTTTCACAGATGAAGACAACCATGCCACATCAGCGTGTCAGGCTGCATTGGCCCAAGCGGCCCAACTTAGAAAATTGAATCATATGATGCCCGATTTGATGGGGATTCGTCAGGGTTTGCCCCCCATCCAAATTAGAGTGGGACTCGCCACAGGCGAATTGCTCATGGGCAACATGGGCTCCGAAGATTCCAAATCATATACCGTTATGGGCAATACAACAGCATTGGCAGAACAACTCGAAAGTGCCAGCAAAGTATATGGCACACAGATTTTGATCACCGAAGAAACCAAAAATTTGGCCGAAGGGTTTGAAGTGAGAGAACTGGACACCCTGCTCAATGAAGAAACCGGGCGCCCAGTTCGCATTTATGAACTGCTCGCAGAAGAAGGGGACTTAGACGTGGGCGTTAAAGGCATGTGCAAGGTGTTTGAACAAGGATTGCATGCCTATCGCAACCAACAGTGGGACTTGGCACATACCCATTTTGAACACTGTGTAGAACAACAAAACGATGCCCCGTCCAAAGTCTTTCTCGAACGGGTTAACACATTACGACACACCCCACCCGCGGAGGACTGGCATGGCATCTGGGCTTAATACTATGCAAGAAGAAACCGTCACAAAACCGGGCCTGTCATTGGGCGCACGCATCTTTTCTATCTCTTTGGTGCTCTTGTTCGTTCTCATAGGCGTGGTCTCATTTTCTTTATATCGGTTGAGCAATGTCAGACAAGGCATTGATCAGTTGGAAACCTACTGGTTTCCATTGACTCAAATGGTAAGCCAAACCGATCAAGACCAGTTGGAACAGCGATTGTCTTTTGAGCGTTTATTGAAACTGTATGCCTTCAAACCCCTACCAGCAGATCAGATCGCACAGGAAAAACAGACCTGGATACAAGTTGGCAACCAAGTCGATGCTTTAATTACATCAATCAACCAGATACCAACCCCCATATCCCACCAAAAAGATCATGAAAATACTGCGGCCATCTTGCCCATCATCGATCAAATGGCTGTCCGTCAAAAAGCAATGCGTGAGCAGGCACAACAAGTCATCATCATGTTGGAAAACGGTCAGCATGAACAGGCCGATCAACTGATCGCAACCATTGAAAAAGGCGAAACAGCATTTGAAGAAACAATTGAAGCCAGACAACGCGTTTTTGAAACCGCCTTTCGAAATGCCGCACACAGAGCAGCACAACACGAAAGCCAGGTGCTACGTGTCAATGCAATTGTGACCTTCATTGCCATTTTTCTGGGTCTTCTATTTGCCACCCTAACAGCCACAAAACTCACCGCCCCCATGCGCCAGCTGATGGAAAAAATGCGGGATGTTGGAAAAGGCGTCTTGGAGGTGCACCTCCAACCCACATCTCGAGACGAAATTGGCACACTGACCACATCATTTAACAACATGGTCGACAAACTCAAACTCAAAGACACCATTGAACAAACGTTTGGAAAGTATGTGGATGCAAGAATTGTCGAACGCCTGATGGAAAAAACCGATGAACCCCAAACAGGCGGTGAAACACAAGTGATGACCGTTCTTTTTCAAGATGCGGTAGGGTTTAACGCTGTGGCACAACACTTAAGCCCTGAAGAATGGGTTGCATTGACCAATAAATATCTAACCCACATGTCCAAACCCGTGACAAATCATGGGGGCATTATTGACAAATTTATCGACACAATGGTCATGGCCTTTTGGGGCATGCCTTTTACCCGCGAAGATGACCATGCACACTTGGCGTGTGAATGTGCATTGGATCAAGCAGCCCTATTGCAAGATGTGCATCACTGGGTATCTCAAGTGACAGATGAAACCTCAAAATTGAACCTTCAGGTGGGCTTGGCCACAGGGTCTTTGGTTGTGGGCAATATGGGCTCAGAGCAAGCCAAATCGTATACCGTTATGGGGGATACGGTGAACACCGCTTCACGCTTGAAAGGAGCCAACAAAGTCTACGGCACACAGGTGCTCATGACGGAAGAAACCCAACAATTGGCTTCTGAACAAATGGCAATGCGAGAAATTGACCTCATCCAAGTGGTGGGAAAAGACGAACCGGTGCGCATCTATGAATTGTTGGGACGCATCAAAGATGTCGATGATGAAACAACGCAATTGCAAGACAGCTTCCACAAGGGCCTGATCGCGTATCGTACACAATCTTGGGACGAAGCACAAAAATGCTTTGAACACTGCTTACAACTTCGATCAGACGATGGCCCATCTCTCGTTTACTTAGAGCGGATCGCCATATTTCAAAAAACCCCACCCCAAAATGATTGGGATGGGGTATGGCAATTAACTAAGAAATAAATCTTTTACGGCATTCTACATCCACGCAAAAGTAGAGCCGAATAGGATCTATTCAGCTGAAATACCAAGTGATTTGCGCGCCAGTTATCACAAACGCCAGTTATACGCCGCTTTCACAAAAAAGCTTCGCCGAATGCGTTGATAACTTAAATCCACAATTTGGCCCCCAGAAGCATCCGGTTTTTCATACAACGAACCATAACCAATATGGCAAACCGTGCCGGGGATATAGGTAAAGCTCGCTAAAAAATCGGTCGTAACCTGCTTATCGGCATCGTTGTATTCTCCTATCACCCGAAACAAAAGATACTTATTGGCCTGATAGGTGGCCTTGCCACGGTAAATATGAATTTTATACACCTCATTGCCTGTTGCTCGTTCGTTAAATTTCACGCGTGTGGCAGTACCCTCAATGGCAAGATTGGTCGTGGGCTGAAATGTCGTTTCTGATTGAATCACCTGCTCATCACCCTGATAGGGATTGCTCGGGTCAAAAAAGGGTTTGCCAGCCTGCTTAAAAAAGAGCGATGTGCGAAACTGTTTCAACGGCCGTGAAGAACAAAACATTTCCCACCCAGAACGATCAAATTTCAACCCTGAAAAAATTTCATTCTCACGTCGATAATTCCCAAAAAATTCCGTGAGACGTGGCATCTCAAACGAAAGAAAAAACTTGTGTGACGTTTCGGATAAATCGTAAAAGAGATCCTTGCTGATGCGTCCCCAATAAGCAGGTTTCAGCGTCTTGAAAAACTTAATGGAGGGATACAAAGTACGCTCCATGCCCGCATTAACAGAACGAATGCCCTGGCGCTCTATAAAACCCGTTGCCAAATCAAAGTTTCGACTGGTTGTATTAAACGAAATATCCCCTTGATAAAGATCTGTGTAATACCGAAACACCACGTCCGATGCATATCCTTTTGTAACAGTTCCCCCGCCATTTTGTATGCGACTGCCCAAAAGATCACACTGAATAGACGTGGTATTGCTCAACCGAAAACGACTATCCGCACCAAATGCACGGCTATAGTCATTGCCCAATTCACGCGTGGTTGCCACAGCACCCACATAACTGTCGTCATTAAGCAACTTCTTATAGCGCACAATGCCAAACTGCGCATTTTCAGATCGGTTTTCCAATGTTTTTGGAGATCGATCAAGCGCCGCCATGGCAGAAATCACATGGGATTTACCCGGACGCCCCGTGAGCTTCAGCCCCACAATAGGATCAACAATTTTTCGCGTGTGAATCACCACCGGCACATGGCTGTTGTTGTAGCCCCCCACACCAGAAACAAACAAATGCTCGGTACCTTCAAGAAAAAACGGGCGCTTCTCATCGTAAATAACCGCCGAACGCTGATTGAATTCAACCTGAGAGGCATCGGCTTCCACCTGATTAAAATCGGGATAGACCGTTGCATCGAGCAAAAAAGAAGGTGACAAACTCATCTTGGCCGTTAGCCCCACATTGGGGTCCTGTTCTGTAACACCGCCCGCATCGGTATAGGAATGGGTCACTGCAGGTAAAAACTCAAGCGTGCGCCGATAAGCCAAGTCACGAAAATCTACCGTCGCAAACTGACGCAAAACCGTGCCATTGTCTCTGCTCACTGCCGGATAGGAATCCCACTCTGACAAGCGAACAATGCGCCGCCGAAAACCAATGCCCATCGTCACCACATCACCTGCCGGATAACGAATGCTCTTGAGCGGAATGCGTATTTCCACATCATACCCCTCATCATGCTGAACACCTGCAGAATACCACACAAAATCCTCAGATGCCTCAGACTCAAACTGCTCATTCGTCACCACATCTTCTTGCACACCCAATGGATTCACCATAAACCCAGTAGAAGATTGTTGGTCATGATACAAATCGAGAAACACACCCACCTTGTCTTCTGTAAAAATATTATCGCGCTTGGTCATAGATGCCGTCACACTTTGGGGCTGAGAATCCAAACACCGAAATGCAAAATAAAGATTGTCGGCATCATATGCGACATAGGCCACCGTCTTCTCAGAGGCAGGCAATCCATTTACAGGATCGGTGGTTACAAAAGCCTCATAGGCCGTTGCTGTTTGCCAAATATCCTCAGACAAAAGGCCATCTATTTGAGGCGGGGTTTCAATACGCAAAGCCACAACTTCTTCGGCTGCAGAGAGGGGACTGCAAAATAGAACGAGAGCGAACAGAGACAGAAATTTATTTGGCATTGACACACTTTCGCATAAGATAAAAAATAAGAGACATCTGATTAGACCGTTTAAGAGACAGCAGCAAGCACCCGTTGTACAAACCCATCATAATAATCCCCTGACACCCAACGCAGCACAACAACCAAATCCAACTCCGGTGCTACCCACACCCGATTGGTTCCTGCACCCCCATGAAAGAAATGATTCTCTGGCGCACTCGGCATCAATTCTCGATTCGTATTTAAAAACCAATTCATAAATCCATACGTCGGTCGCAAAGCTGTCGGTGTCGTCGCCATCTTCACCCAATCTTCCGATAAAATCTGACGTCCATTCCACACACCGCGATTCAAACTCAAATGTCCAAACCGCGCCAAATCCAATGCGCTGATCCACATGCCCCCGCCCCAATGCCCACCACCACTCACCGACTGAACTTGCTTGCCATCTACATCCACCCAAGAGTTGTCATATCCATGCCATTGCCACGAATCCGATGCACCAATTGGATCCATCACCTCTGCCTTTAAGATCTCTGGCAAAGGTTGTTTATACACACGCAAGAGTGACAACGCAAATCGATTCACCCGCACATCGTTGTATTCATAATGTGTGCCCGGCGTCTGTGGCGTACGCAATACATCATCTGGGTTACCCGCCGCGTAAGGTTTGTCCCACAAGGTGCCATCCCACTCGCTGATCTGCCGCAACAAATGATCCCACGTAATCTGTGCATTGTGGTCAGAATCATATCCCCCATCATCTATATACGCACCAACTCGATGATTCAAATCACGGATCAATCCTTTGTCCCACGCCAAACCACACACGGTAGACAAAAAACTCTTGGAAATGCTAAACGTCATATCCACACGCTCAGGATCACCCCACTCAGCAATGCGGTACCCGTGCCGAAGTACAACACCCGTCACCGGCCCATGAGATTTGGTTGGGCCTACGGTTGCACCATCATCCTGTTTCCGTCCACCATTTTGGTCGCGTAAATACGCCGCCAAATCAGATGGAGCGCCTGCATGAGCAGGGTCCGTTGCAAAAGCAATCGCCTCTTCTAACAAAGCACCATCGATACCCACTTCATCAGGTGTTTTTTGCGTCCAATCCGAGCTGGGAAAATACATAGAAACATCCTTTGGTCAAAGTGAAGAGGCGGGCAACGCATGAACCAATGGCATCAGTGGCAAAGCATTCTCAACCAAACATACCTTCTTATTTTGATTCATACGTCCCGTGAATACTCTTTACCAAACGCTCGGTCGTCGAATCATCTAACACGATCACCTGATACGAATCTCCACCCGGTGCCACACGCACCACAATATGTCCGTACATACTTTGATAGGCGTTGTCCAGTGCGGGACCAATCACAACGCGATTGGCCTCATTCATATAGGTACAAAACAAATCGCGTGGTCCCGAATACAAGTGCTGAGATGTCAACCGGCTCAGCACATCGTGACCCGGTTGATCCGACGACCAATTTTGCTGAATATAAACAC
>JABIFK010000844.1 GCA_018650745.1 Candidatus Latescibacterota bacterium
GTACCCGCAATTGGCATCCACGGCAAACAGCACATCACCTCCTATCGCCTGCCGAACGGCCGTCACATTCTTGACATCATAAGCCTCACCAAATCCAATTTTCATTTTCATCGCCCCAAACCCCTGGTCCACATACCCCTTCGCTTCTTCAACCAATGCTTGCGTCATATCGGGTCGGTCTTTGCAAAACAAACCGCTGGCATATGTTGGTATCTCGGTTCGCACAGCACCGCCCAATAGCTCATATACAGGCATTTCTAATGCTTTGCCCATCACATCCCACAACGCAATATCCAACCCACTAATTGCTCGCGGGCTCACCCGGTTTTCATGCAAGACTTGCCAAATAGCAGCATATTCAAATGGGCTACGTCCTATCACATGCGCCTCAAGTGCCGAACGGCTCAAACCATCACTGCCTTCACCCCATCCTGTGAGCCCATTGTCTGTAATCACCTCTACAACATGTGCCCCACGTGATGTATTCCACGAACTCGAATTCGCGAATTTTTCTTTTACCGGATATTGTAAATGATAGGTTTTCACATCAATAATTTTCATCTGTTACGCCCTTTCATCCAAAACCTCGTACACATAAAGCCAAAGCCTTATACTAAAAAATCACATCTATCCTCAAGTATTATAAATCCACAACGATCACAGCCTATACCGTACTTTTATATCACTCTGCATCTAAAACTTCACGCACTTTTTCTAACAAAACGCGCCGATTAAAGGGTTTGAGTAAAAATGAGGAAGGTTCCATCAGCAACCCATGTTCAGAAATGGCATCATCCAAATATCCCGACATATACAACACGCGCATATTGGGCCGCAAAGGCGCCACACGCTGGGCCAACTCTGGGCCACTCATTTGTGGCATCACCACATCACTCAACATCAAATCAATGGTACCATCGTGTCGTTCACATGTTAAAAGAGCCTCACCGCTGTTGCTGGCGTCTAATGCCGTATATCCATGGTGTTCGAGCAATTGACATGTCAAATCGCGCACATCGCGATCATCTTCTACCACCAAAATGGTTTCACTGGCATGCAAATCATCTGCTGCCAATCGGTCGGAAGTGATCACAGTTACCTCACCTGCAACCAGCGGAAAATACACAAAAAACGTGGTACCCTGATTCAGGGTACTCTCCACGTCTATAAAGCCACGACTTTGTGTCACAATACCATGCACCGTTGACAAACCCAAACCCGTGCCTTTGCCAACACCTTTGGTTGTAAAAAAAGGCTCAAAGATTCGACGCAGTGTGTCAGCATCTATACCCGTACCCGAATCGCGAACGGCCAACATCACATAGTCGCCTAACGCAACATCAGAAAACTTTTGGGCCAACACATCATCAACCTGCACATTGGCCGTTTCCAATGTCAATCGCCCACTATCAGGCATTGCATCACGTGCATTAACGACCAAATTGATGATCACCTGATCTATTTGTCCAGGATCTGCCTCTATACGCCCCAAATCCTCTGCCAAATGCATTCTCAAAGCAACCGGCTCACCAATGAGTCTTTGAAGCATATGATCAATATTGCATATCTGATGGTTGAGATCCAACACTTTGGGGTCAAACACCTGCTGTCGGCAAAAAGCCAGTAATTGCCGCGTTAAGGACACGCCACGCTCACCGGCAGAATAGATTTGATCTACTTTTTCTTTTAATTCATCTGGTGTATAGACTTTCAATTGCATCAATTCGGAATTGCCAATAATCACGGTCAAAATATTGTTAAAATCATGCGCCACCCCACCTGCCAATTGGCCCAACGCTTCCATCTTTTGAGCTTGATGCAATTGTACTTCAAGTGACGTTTTTTGCTCTTCAGCCAACTGGCGTTCTTGAATTTGTTCTTGCAAATCATCAACTGTTTTGGCCAATTCGGCTGTACGTTCGTCAACGCGTTTTTCAAGTGTTTCATTGGCTTCACGCAACCGCCGCCCGCGTCGTTTTGCTCGGCCTGTTTGTATACCAATCACAGCCAACAAAGCCGCCATCAATCCCAAAAACCAACCCTGGAGATAAATAGGGGGCAACACAACAAAGGTTGCCCGAGCAGGAGAGAGATCTTCATTAAAATCACGATCCCTTGTTTTTACTTCCAAAATATGGGTGCCACTTTTCATGGTCAAAAAAGTATGATTTTTTTCTTTAGAGAAAGAAGACCAAGCCGCCCCATCTACCCGATAAGAAAAAGTAAGATCTTCATCCCGTGTTGCATGCCAAGGGTCGGCTCCCATCCACTCTATAGGCACATTACCCGGTTGTGCAACCTCCTCAGAGGGTGCCAATACAATTTGTGTTTCTGGAGGCACATCATCTGGTGTATATCGAATGGTGCGCTCGCCTTCCAAATTAACCCACAACGCACCATCTTTTGTTTGTCGAATGGCCTGTTCAAAATGCACGCTTAATAGACGAGGTAACGCATAAGTTTGCCATTGGCGTCCATCAAAACGACTCACGCCTTGCTCTGTTCCCGCCCAAATCGTATTGTCTTGCGCCACCAACAAACTGTTCACCGTGTTATCGGCCAAACCATCTCGTGAATCGTGTTGGCGCCACACTTGGCCATCAAATTGGTACACACCATACGTACGCATGCCTACCCAAACAGAAGCACCAGCCCCACCTGCAATACTGTGCACATACGAATTTAAATGTTCCGGCTCAGACAGTGTTTGCCAACGATCTGGTGGCGTTAACCGTGTTAGTTGGTGACTACCAAGCCACATGGTACCATCGCCACTTTGGCCAATGCCATATACATATCGCAATGCATTCTGATGAATCCAGCGTGTACCAACACGTTGTAAAAAACCACCCAAATGCCCATCTCCAGAGGCCCAACCCGATTCTGCACCAAACCATAAAGACCCGTCCTGTGCTTTAAAAACTGCATTGGCGTGTATACGCCAAGACAAGTTCTTATGCTGCTCCAATTTCCAAACACCATTTTGAAATTGAGCCGTTGCAGCCGTACTGTCATCTTCACCTGCCGCCCAAACCGTTCCCAATGCATCCACAACCAAAGAAGAAGGCGCCGACATCAACCCATCATTCTGATCATAACGCACCCACAGCGACCCATTGCGTTGAACCACACTTCCCTTTGAATCTGTAAACCACAAAGACCCGTCCAGCCCTTCACATTGAAACTGCAATCCTTCATAAGTCGTCCAACGCGTGGTACCATAATCTAATCGAAGGGCATCTTGTCCTTTGCCAATCAACCACAAAGCACCATCTGACGCTTCTAAAATTTGTACCAAACGAGTCGCGGGTATAAGAGCCTCAGGTGACCGATTATAGACCCGCCATTTACCTGACCGATAAGCATGCAAACGCCCCAATCGCCCACCTACCCAAACCGTACCGTCCCGGCTTGCCAGCACAGAGGGGTTCCAATTCACACCCCCCAAATCACTCAACCGCGTCTGAATCCATTCCCCATTTTCAAACCGATTCACATTGCGCCGCCCATCATCCGACACCACCCAAACACGACCTGCGCGATCCTGTGTTAAACGCGGCCGAATACCCGTGTCCACACCTTCAGCATCACCATATCTAAACCATGCCCCTGTCACATCCTTTTTGATCACCTCGCCCCAATTAAGCGCAAACCAAAGGGCCCCATCTTGGGTTTCCAAAACATCGTGTACTTGAAAATCTTGAACAATGCCTGTTGGACGGGTCCGCGTAATACGCACATCACGCACCGCACCAGACAACTGACGCACGTTTAATAAAATCTCCTGACCAGCTTCACCTTCTATTGCATTAATTGAAACTTGCGCCTTTCCATCAACATGCAAAATTTGATCTCCTCCCTGTAAACCTGCGTGATGCGCAGGTCCATCAGGAGCCACAGCCCCAATAACCATAGGCAAATCGCCTCGGTGCGGCATGGGATATCCCCCAACAATCAGAGCACCAATCCCTCCTTCTGGACGTGACCACGTTCTGTCAAAAGCAATGGATTGAGGCACAGTTTCAACCTGAACATCGGGCATCATCTTGAAGATTGTTTCTGCCATCTCATCTGTGGTATACATACTCCAAATAGAGTGATCCCATACCAACGCCCCCAACCCAGTACCAGCCCACAAACGCCCATCCGACGCAACCATCAAATCATAAATGGGAAATGAAGTTTGAGCTTTCACAGGAAAAATGCGTTGCCAAACCCCATCCAAAAATTGATGTATGCCCAACTCCGTGCCGGCAAAAATAATACCATTGCGCCCTGGACTCAATGCATTCACGGGCGCATCATCAAACTTATAAGCCGTCCAAGTCAATCCATCATATCGCTGTACACCTTCTTGTGTGCCAAACCAAAAAGC
The DNA here is from genome assembly GCA_018650745.1 of Candidatus Latescibacterota bacterium. Taxonomy (GTDB): domain Bacteria; phylum Latescibacterota; class UBA2968; order UBA2968; family UBA2968; genus JABIFK01. The sequence continues at coordinate 4,376 of JABIFK010000844.1, forward strand.
ACCATCCGACGCTTCCGTCATGCACAGAACACCTTGCCCGCGCAATTCTGTAAAAACCTGCCAACGCCAAGGCTCCAAAACGGACCCCGACGTTTGGGGTTCATAAGGCACGGCCCCATCTATTTTGCCAAACAGCACAGCACAGATCAAAACACAAACCCTTAAAAACATCACAACTCCCTGATTAGATCACGAAGAAACATGCTTTCATGAAAGCTACAGATACCTTAAATTAAGAAATCTGCACATGATTTGATGGACCATCAAAAATTAAACGATATCCTGAGCAGATTCTGTATTTCTCAATTTATAGCAATCATCTCAACACCAAAAGCAAAAACAGGAGAGACTCTCATGGCCGACGTTGCAACAATGCCCATCCAATATGAACTCACAGAAGACCAAATTGCCTTTTATCAAGAAAACGGATTTCTACACATTCCCAACGTTTTTACCACCGAAGAAATTGACACCATGGCCGATGAACTCGATTGGCAAATTCAAACCTGGGCCAGTAACACTGCCGGATGGAGCGGCCCTTGGCGGCAAGTTTACATGGATGAATCCACAGAAAAACAATCCAAACTCATTGCCTTGCACGATCTGCATCGCTACTCCAAAGCCTGGTGTGATGCCGTCACACACACCAAACTCACCGGAGCCATCGCCGATCTCATAGGCCCCAACATAGAGCTTCACCATACCACCCTACACGCCAAACCACCCGAAACTGGCCATCCATTTCCGATGCACCAAGACTGGGCTTTTTATGAACATGTCGATGGCCGTTATGTCGACTGCCTCGTTCACCTTGACGACACAAGCGATGAAAACGGTTGTATCCGCTTCTTGGCCGGATCACATAAAAATGGCGCCTTAAAACACGTGCGCCAAAACCCCGATGGCTCCAGCTGCACACCCCATTTACCAACCGATCAGTACGACATTGAAGACACAGTGCCCGTACCTGCCAAACGCGGTGATGTGGTGGTCTTTTGTATTCACACCATTCACGGCTCACGCATCAATCAAACCCCACACATGCGCCGCATGGTACGCGTGGGGTACAAAGACCCCGATAACGAACAAACAGGCGGCCAATCCAAAGGGCGTCCAGGACTCATCGTACGCGGGCGTCGCACTCGGCATGAAAATATGGAATCCTTTCCAACCAATGTGTAAACACAAAGGCCTCTCATGAAAATCACAAAAATCGAAACCATGAAAGTCTTTGTTCCATGGCAAAATTCTTTCAAAGAACCCATGATTCAATGGCGTGAGCAACAAGGTACCACAGTTGAAGCAGAAGATGCCTATGTCATTGTGCAAGTGCACACCGATGAAGGTATTATTGGCATTGGTGAAGGCGGGCGATCTATTGAAGCAGTAGAAAAAGAAGCGCAAAACTTTATAGACAAAAATCCGCTTGAAATGGATCTGTTCACACTGCGTCGCCCGTGGGCACATGCCATGATTGACCTTGCAGGCAAAGCATTGGGGGTGCCTGCTTACCGTTTAATTGGCAATGGCAAGCACAGAAACAAAATACCCGTTGCATTTTGGTCTCCCTATCAACCACCAGAAGAAACAAAAAAACATGCCGAAGAAGGCGCAGCACGCGGTTTTAAACTCCACAAGATCAAAGCACGCCCGTGGGATGCCGTTGAACAAGTTGAAGCCATTACAAATGCTGCCGGAAAAGACTATCACATTCGCATCGATCCCAACCAACTCTTCGACACCCCGTCTCAAACAACACGTATCGATGCCGAATTAGCCAACTATTTAAACGTCGAATGTTTTGAAGATCCCGTCCCCAAACAACACCCCGAATGGTACGGATTACTCAGGCAAAAGTGCCGTATTCCCATTGCGCTTCATTCCAGCGATACCCGCCTCATTTTAGATCACGTACGCCACAACGGCATCGATTTTGTCAATGTAGGCGGCACCATTGGTGCGGCCATTCGCGCAGCCGCTGTAGCCGAAGCCGCCGGATGCCCTGTTTGGCTTCAATTTGAAGGCCACAGCTACGACATCCAAGCCGCCTTCGATGCGCATGTGGGCGCGGCCATTTCCAATGCCAGCATGCCGTATGATACCTTACCCTTTGTACGCGAAGCATCCATCAGCACAGAAGGATATGCTCTATCCGTCAAAGACGGTTTTCTCGAAGTGCCCAATGATCCCGGTTTGGGCGTTACATTAGACCTTGAACAATGCGAAAAATATCGCGTGGAATAACATCTTAATATGAACACACTCAAAATACTCTCCGTAAGTGCCACCGTGAATCAATGGTGGTTTTATTCACCGTTAATAGAATAGGCGAATGTGGACTTGATCGACAAAGGGGCGACGTAGAGTTGTATTTAAGGGTTTTTCATTCATATCGAAATAGGATACAAAATTGTCGATATTGTTAGACAATTTTGCCCTGCCATCTTATTTTTTTGTTCTCGAACCAATCTTATTTTAAATCACAAAACAGTTCCCATTTGGAGTTACATATGCCGCACGAAAACAACCTCTTTACCGATGCACACATGCGTCAATTTATCAGCAATGGCTTTGTTGCACTCAAAGTAGACATGCCCGAGGGTTTTCACGAAAATATCTATCAACGAACCGAAGAAGTGTATGACACATGGCCTTTCTCTTGTTGGTGAACCTGCCGTTGAAGCGCTCACACAAGCGCTCACACACAACAACGAAGATGTACGTGCACATGCTGCTTTTGCTTTAGGTGACATGGGAGGACAAGCCGAAAGCTCCGTCTCTTCACTCACAAAAGCCGTCACCGACGAATCACCTTGGGTGCGCCATCATGCAGTAGAAGCACTCGGCACCATTGCCAATCATGCAGATACCGCAGTACCAGCATTGGCCCATGCGCTCACGCACGATGACGACGGTCAAGTACGCTACAACGCGGCTTATGCGCTGGCCTGTTTTGGCACAGAAGCCGCCGAAGCCGTCCCCGCACTCACACAAGCCCTCAACGACCCCAATCGATACACCAGCGGCCATGCCATTGCAGCCCTTCGCCGCATTCGCACCCCCCAAGCCATTGACACCCTCCTCCATTGGATGGAAACCACCCGCTGGTGCCCCGTCACCACAAAAGACAATACATTCTAAAATGGCGCCCAAAATATAATCCCATAAATTATAGCAAATCCCCCTGTTGCTTACGCAACAGGGGGATTGAACATTTCATATTGATACTTGTGGCTTTAGAGTAACCTATCAGAGGCCGAGTTCCGTGTGTTTCCTCCCTTTCATTTATTTGCGATGACACGGGTCGGGTGGGTTCACTGTGGGCTTCGCCCGTGCGCCTGCGCCCCAATCGTGATTAGGGCTTGAAAGAATCCCATTCACTTACTATATTATAAAACCTCTCCTCTACTCCCCAAATGCACGGTCAATTACTGTGCATACTGTTGTTTTATCCCCAGTTAGATCGTTATATATTTCCAAAACGATCAACATCCAAATACGTTAAACAATCTGCTTTTTGCCAAAACAACACCGCTCTGGCTCACATGGATTCAGTGGGCGTGTACCCGTTTATATTGTATTCAACTTTTAATCACCTTCAACACGACGGAAAAGCATATGCCAGCAGCTACCAAATCGCGTAAACCTACCGGCCCCCAACTCGACTTGCTTGCCAAATCTGCCAATGGAAAAGCCAAAAAAAATGGAAAAGCCAATGGTAAATCCAAAGATGCTGTTTACGATGAAAGCAAAATCAAAACGCTGTCATCACTCGAACATATTCGTTTGCGTACAGGCATGTACATTGGGCGATTGGGCAATGGCGATGATCCCGATGATGGCATCTATGTCCTGCTCAAAGAAATTGTAGACAATGCCATCGATGAATTTATTATGGGGCATGGTCAAAAAATCGACATCGCCATAGACGGAGATCATGTCACAGTAAGAGACTATGGACGTGGCATCCCCCTTGGAAAAATCGTTGATGCTGTATCGATCATCAACACCGGGGCCAAGTATAACGACGACGTTTTTCAATTTAGTGTGGGTCTCAATGGCGTGGGCACGAAAGCCGTCAATGCACTTTCCAGCCTCTTTCGCGTCACAGCATATCGCGACGGAAAATATGCCGAAGCCACATTTGAACGCGGTGATCTTAAAAATGAAAAAAAGGGCAAAACCAACGAACCGAATGGTACCCTCATTGAATTTTTGCCAGACACAGAAATCTTTGACGAATACGAGTACAACTTTGAATACGTCGAACGCCGCATGTGGAATTATGCCTGCCTCAACAGCGGGCTCTCACTCATATTCAACAAACAAAAGTTCATCTCCAAAAATGGCCTGCTCGACTTTCTCAATGCCGAAGTCGGCGACAAAGTCATTTACGAACCAGCTTATTTCAAAAACCAATACCTCGAATTTGCGTTTACGCACACCGCCAACTACGGTGAAAATTATTTCTCCTTTGTCAACGGCCAATACACCAGCGACGGTGGCACACACCAAAGAGCTTTCCGCGAAGGCATATTAAAAGGTGTCAACGAATACTTTAAAAAGAATTACAACGGTGTTGACGTACGCGAATCCATCAGCGGAGCTGTAGCCGTCAAACTCAAAGACCCCGTCTTTGAATCACAAACCAAAAACAAACTCGGCAATACCGACGTACGCTCTTGGATCGTCTCAGACACACGCAGTGCTGTCGTCGACTTTCTCCACAAAAACCCAGATGCGTCCAAAAAACTCCAAGAAAAAATCAATCAAAACGAACGGTTGCGCAAAGAACTCAATGCCGTCAAAAAAGAAGCCAAAGACGCGGCACGAAAAGTTGCCATTAAAATTCCCCACTTCAAAGATTCCAAATATCATTACGACGATAAAAAACGGGGAGAAGAATCTACCATCTTCATCACCGAAGGTCCATCAGCAGCAGGCTCTATGGTTGCTTCACGTGATGTCATGAACCAAGCCATTTTTGGCCTCAAAGGTGTACCGCTCAATGTCTTTGGTCGCACAAAAGCAGCCATCTATAAAAACGAAGAACTCTTCAACCTCATGACAGCACTCGGCATTGAAGACAGCGTTGAAAACTTACGTTTCAACAAAGTCGTCATCGCCACAGACGCCGACTACGACGGGTTTCACATCCGCAACCTGCTCATGACCTTCTTCCTCAATTACTTTGAAGAACTTGTCACTTCCGGTCATATCTACATTCTCGAAACACCGCTCTTTCGGGTACGCAACAGCAAAGAAACACACTACTGTTACACCGAAAAAGAAAGCGAAGAAATCATCAAATCTCTTCGCGGTCCCGAAGTCACACGCTTTAAAGGTTTGGGCGAAATTTCTCCCAAAGAATTCGGGCAATTCATTGGCAAAGACATTCGCCTTATTAAAGTAGATGTGCGCTCCATGGCCGCGGTGCCCAACACACTCGAATTCTACATGGGCAAAAACACGACCGACCGACGAGACTATATTATTGAAAACCTGGTGTAACCCATTCTTCCCTAAAAACCAAAACAAAAACCTTAAACGTTGGGGCATCCCCCCGTGGATGCCCGATTTAGCCTATTAAAAAACAACAGAGCAGGCACGGGGACCTGCCCCAACGAAAAACCAATCATTCATCTTTTTAACACAGAGCAATCATCATGGCCTATATCGATACCCTCTTCGACCGCTACTATATGGAACACGCGTCTTATGTTATTAAAGACCGTGCCATTCCCAACATTGATGACGGATTAAAACCTGTTCAACGTCGCATTCTACATGCACTCAAAGAACAAGACGACGGCAAGTTCCACAAAGTCGCCAATATTGTGGGCCAAACCATGAAATACCATCCCCACGGAGATCTGTCTATCAATGGTGCATTGGTCAACTTGGCCAATAAAGACCTGCTCATCGAAAAACAAGGCAACTTTGGCAACATTCTCACCGGTGATTCTGCATCAGCAGCGCGCTATATCGAATGCCGCCTCACCCCATTGGCCAACGACGTCCTCTTCAATCACGAAGTCACCGAATACATCGAATCTTATGACGGGCGCAACAATGAACCCGTGAGTTTCCCGGCAAAAATACCCGTCTTGCTCATCCAAGGCACCGAGGGCATTGCCTCGGGCATGTCCACTAAAATATTGCCACACAACTTCATTGAACTCTTACAGGCACAAATTCAATATCTCAAGGGCAAAGACTTCCAAGTTTTCCCCGATTTTCCTACGGGTGGTTTTGTAGACGTCACCGAATATGCCGATGGCAATGGCAAAGTACTCGTACGTGCCAAGCTCGATACCAAAGACCCAAAGAGCATCATTGTTCGTCAGCTACCCTTTGGTACCACAACAGAATCGCTCATTGCATCTGTTGAAGCAGCGGCACGCAAAAACAAGCTCAAAATTGCAGGCATCAGTGACTTCACGGGTGAAGACGTCGAAATTGAAATTCGCCTTGCACGTGGTGTACATTCAAAAGACACCGTAGACGCGCTTTATGCATTCACCGACTGTGAGCAATCCATTAGCATCAATGCCTTGGTCATCAAAGAAAGCAGACCTCACATTGGCACAGTCACAAACATTCTCAAACACAATGCCGATCACACCGTTGAAGTACTCACAGCAGAACTCAAAATTGAGCAAAAACAACTGCGTGACAAACTCCACGCCAAAACGCTCGAACAAATTTTCATTGAAGAACGCGTTTACAAAGCCATTGAAGAAGTCACCGAAGCCGACGGCGTCATCCAAGCCGTCTTCGATGGTCTTGTGCCCTATCAATCCAAGATCAAACGCGAAGTCACCAAAGACGATGTCGATACCCTCCTCCGCATTCCTATTCGACGCATATCGCTTTATGACATCAACAAAGCACAAAGAGAAATGCGTGACATGCGTGCCCGGCTCAAAGAAATTAAGACCAACTTGGGCAACATCATAGGCTACACCATTGACTTTATTGAATATCTCGTTGACCAATATCAAGACGATTACCCCCGCCGAACAGAAGTGGGTTCCTTCGACCAAGTAGATGTGCGTGAAGCCGCTCAGCGCAACCTCAAATTGCGCTTTGACAAAAACACGGGTTACCTCGGGTACGACGTCAACGGCAATACCCTCCTGGATGTCTCACAATATGACCGCGTGCTCGTCATTCGACAAAACGGTATGTATTCGCTACACGATGCACCCGATCGGCTCTTTGTGGACAAAGGCATGCACTTTTGTGACTTTGTCGATCCCGAGCGTATTTACACCGTCATCTATCGCGAAAAGAAAACCAACTATCCCTGCATCAAACGCTGCACCCTTGATAAATTCATCATGAACAAAGGGTATGAACTGGTGCCCGAAGGCAGCAAAGTGCTCAAGTTTACAACCGATCGCAATTTAAACATACACGTCAACTACAAACCCAAACCGCGTGTGCGCATCCTCGAAGAAGAGTTTGCCGTTGAAGACTATATCGTAAAAGGCAAAACAGCCAAAGGCGTGCGTTTGGCGAATCGAGAAGTTAAAAGTGTTAAATTTATCGGTGGGGGAGCTGATACGGATGGTGGTGAAAAAGAGTAACGTCACATTCTATAAAAACAATAAAAAAGCCGACGTCATTGACGTTGGCTTTTTTGTTTGGTCGTCGAGAATTTGGCTTTATCTTGGAAGCATATTTCTCTGGCCTATTTCCTAAAGGCATCGGTTATGACACAACTCTCATGTCTGAATAATGGAGATTGAAAAATTATTTCGCTAATCTCACAATCATCGCACCGGAATAAATTCCAGTGCTACAATTACAAAGTCCTACGGACTAAAGGTCAAAAACCAATCAAACGATAGCCGTATTTATTCAATAGGTCTCATAAAAAAAATATGTAGACCTTAGATATTCAATCTCTAAATGGAACACTTAAGCAGTGACACAAAATAACGTTTGAAATTAGCTGACGGCACAAAAAAACCATCTTCTCCCTTTACCAAAGGGAGACTCAGAGGGATTCGCCAGCAACAAGGTGCTTTCTCATTAGGCTGACACACCCAATCGTTTTTATTTTGTTACTGAGGAGTTCCTCATGCCCAAAACACCTAAAAATCTCGTCTTCATTTTCACCGACCAGCAACGGTTTGACACACTGGCCGCTTATGGCAATCACAAAATTAAAACGCCCAATCTCAATCGGCTCGCTGAACAAAGCGCGGTCTTTGAACACGCCTATGTGGCCCAACCGGTTTGCACACCTTCACGGGCCA
>JABIFK010000646.1 GCA_018650745.1 Candidatus Latescibacterota bacterium
ACCCAAATGCGTCAACATCATACCCAAAATCTCACGATTATCAGCACCATCATCTACTACGAGCGCACGCAAAGATTGCCCGGGTGCCAAACGTTGGTTCAAGTGCGCAGATGCTTCAACCGGGCCAGAGGGCGGGTCAGGAACCAAAGAAAGCGTAAAGAAAAACCGCGTACCTTCCCCTTGGCCTGAAAGCACCTCTAAATCTCCGCCCATCAAACTGACCAAATTCCGCGAAATAGCCAATCCCAACCCCGTTCCACCCTTTCTGTGCCCCTCTCTCTCTTGCTTGAAGGGTTCAAAAATCTCAGCATGCTTGTCTGGCGGAATCCCTTCTCCGGTATCTCTTACTTCAAATCTAAATCGATCATCTCCCAATGTTTCCACGAACATTTCTATAGTGCCTGAATCCGTAAACTTAACAGCATTACCCAGTAAATTGATCAATATCTGACGCAATTTGCGCTCATCGCCATGAACCCATAGTTGCTCAGTTGGTGCAGTCAATCGCCAATCCAATTGTTTTTCGTCGCAGCGCAACCGGAACATACCAGCCATTTCAATAGAAAAAATGTAGAGATCAAATCTCTCCACATTCAGTTCTTCTTTCCCGGCTTCTATTTTTGCCAAATCTAAGATATCATTAATCAACGACATCAAATGGTGCCCGCTGCTTTCTACTGTTTCCAGATAACGCCGCTGCGTATCAGACAAATTGCGATCGGTTTGCAATATTTGGGTATATCCCAAAACCGAATTCATAGGCGTTCTAATTTCGTGGCTCATGCTGGCCAAAAAATCACTTTTGGCTTGGCTGGCTGCCTCGGCCAAGGCTTTTTCTGATGCCAATGCATCCACGGCCTTAGTCTGCTCTTGGAGTTCTCGTAAATAAGCCAATTGCTTCTCTCTGGCCGTTTGGATCAAGGCCATCCGGGCTTCGTCTTCGACAAATTCGACGAGCAACACCTCTCGGCTGTTGACCCGTAAAGCAGAAGCTTCGAGCAAGAATTCGACACCAAGCGTACTGGTTTCTTGCCACAACCCCGACTTCAGTCGCCCATTCGCAGTCTCATCGCTCCAAAAAACCTCGGCATCGTGGAGGAAATTTTCTAAAAAAATAAATTTCGCACCAAGATCCACGCAGGTTTCAGGCTCTAGTGCCTCAGGACAAAGCAATACGAGCCAGTGGGGCGCTTTTCCGCAAAATACAAAGCCCCCCTCAGGCTGTCGTTCAAACCAGGCCAAGTTCAGAACTGGCAATACATCTTCCAAGTTGATACCTTCCATATTTCGATATTCCTTAGAAAGCCCCCTCTCTAAGGTGTCCTCTCCTTTGCGTAAAACCTCTAGAGCTGTTTCTTGAGATAAATAGGCATCATAAGCCTTCTGCTGTGCTTGTTTTTTTTGTTCTGTTTGATCTGTCGCATCCAACAAAATAACCCACACAGCCCCCTTGTTGCTTAAAACATAAACATTGGCGATTGTATTTTTTTCAAATTGAAGACTCTCCAAAAACAGAACAGAGTCTCCAGACTCGAGCAAACCCTCTAAAAAAGGCACTTGGGCAACAACAGAACACTTAACTTCCAGCCGGTCTAACCCATACCGACAACAATCCCCCCCCCAATCGACCAACGTGCCAGAAACATCAATTTCCAAATAGGCCGAACACTTGCTATCCAGAACAACCTTTTTGACATCATCAAACTCGGCTGGCAGATTGACCATCTATGCCATCATCTCCTTCACCAAGCACTCAAAGGCAGCCTCTACCTCATCACCCGTTTTGGCACTGGTTTGAATAACGATCCAACCTTGTTCCTGCAATCGTTTTATGGCCGCAGCATCCACTTGCCAATTATCTTGTAAATCCGCTTTATTCAATAGCAATATGAAAGGCACATCACCCAAAGAGTCTGTCACCCGAGCTTTTAAATCTTCTGCCACATCCAGCGTCTCTTTACGGGTGCCATCAGCCACGAGAAAATACCCAGCAGCCCCACGCAAATAGGACATACGCAACTTCATAAAATCATCTTCACCGTATACATCCCAGAGAATGAGCGTCATGTCATGTTCACCCACAGACACCACCTTCTTGTCAATCTTTACACCAACGGTGGTCTGGTATTTGTCTGAAAACATGCTGTGCACATAACGCGAAATCAAACTCGTTTTGCCAACTGCAAAAGCCCCCAACATACACACTTTCTTCTGCATCATAACGCACCGACCTCCTCTTCTTGCACCACAACCCGAAAAGTGACCCGCCGTTTAAGCTCAGGGGTTACATCTGTCGAAGAACCCGCAATCGCCAGACCCAAATTACCAGTCCCCACCGACAGATGCGTTTCAGAGATGCCTCTTGTTGCCAAATATGCAACCACGCGTTGCGCCCTTTTTTGTCGAAGTGTCTGATTGATAGCCTCTGCCCCACTCAGATCTGTATGCCCAAAAACTTCAATCATATAACGGTGGCCAAGGTGTGAAACAATCTGATCGAGCTTTGTAATAAGCCGCACCATTTTTTCCAATTCACCCCGCTGTCCAGGTGCAAATGTATCTTCTCCTAATACAAACAACACGTTTTCGCGATGGATTTGCGCTTTGGTACGCTCCAATTGGCGATGATCTACGTCGACCAAATTTGTTTGATCAAAACGTTCAATGCCGGGCAAAACGCGCACAATGTCCTTGGCACTTTTGATCCACCTGTTGCTTGCTTCGCCGGTAGCAACCAGAACACCACCTTCAACTGAAATAGAAACACGCGGGGGGGGCCGTAAAATAGCTTGCGCACGTTTTTGCGCCAACTCGGGTGCAAAGGATTGATAAGGGG
>JABIFK010000773.1 GCA_018650745.1 Candidatus Latescibacterota bacterium
AGAGAAGAATGTGAGGCCGCCAGTTGCGTGAGTCGGTGCCGTGGTTTTTGAGTTGGATCAGAGACAAGCGGGCCAAGGCTGTCCACAGTCCGGCACGTGCGTCGCCCCACCTTCTTTGCATGACTTTGCGGCGCAAATAAAGGTAGAGTAAGAATTCAAGTCCAATAGCAGCAATACAAGCAAATGGGTTGATGAGTGCCATCATACCTACGGCACCAAGGGAACCGAGTAAGGAGACATACCACGGTACATTGATGGTGGGGCGAAAAGAAGGATCACCCGCTACTTTTTCTATGGCGGCGCTGAGGTTGACGGTGACATAAAGGGTTAGGAACAGGATGGTGACAAATTGGGCAACAGCATTGAGCCCGCCTAAGGCAACGGCTGTGAGTGCAATGGCCCCACAGATCCAGGTGGCCAAGGTGGGTTGGCCTGTTTTGGAGAGGCGTGCCAAAAAACGAGGGGCCAAGCCATCACTGGCAAGTGCTTGAAGCACACGTGGGCCGCCTAAGACGCTTCCAAAAGCAGATGAGAGGATGGCACCCCAAACACCTGGATAGATCAACCAAGCACCTAAAAAGGCGACGTGAATCCAAATGATGCCGGGTTGTGCCAAGTTTTCAAATGAGATGAGTGCAGAAACACTCAATAGAACGGGAATGATAAGATAGGTGAGAGTGCCTGTCATGACGGCTAAGAGGGTGCCTTTGGGAATTGAGCGGCGTGGGTCTTGTAGGTCTCCGCTCATGCCAATGCCGGCGGTAAATCCGGTAACTGCGGGGAAAAAGACGGCGAAGACATACCAAAAACCTTCGGGAGCTGTTCGGTATGTGGGTGTCCATTCGGGTGATCGAAACTCACCCATAGCAACACCTAATATGAGGGCCACAATGGAGAGGCCAACTGCAATCATGATAGGTACTTGTAATTTGAGGGCCAGTTCGGCGCTTTTACCCGAGACGGCTGTGATGACGATGATGATGCCTGCGGCGACAAGTTGAAGCATATACCAAGGTAGGGGTTCGGGCCAAAATGTGAGGATAGATTCGGCCAATCCAAAACTGTAGAATGTAATGCTTAAGGTACGGCATAAAAAGAGGGGGATACCAATGGCACCACCGAGTTCCAAACCAAGGCTGCGGGAGATGAGATAGTATTCACCGCCTACGCCCACGTGCATGTTGGTTGCAACGGCTGAGGCGCTTAGGGCTGTGATAAAAGTGATGGAACTTGCAAGTAAAACAATGAACAGAGTGATTGGAAGGCCTACATTGCCCACAACCCAGCCAAAGCGGAGGTACATGATCAGCCCAAGAATGGTGAGTACACTGGGTGTGTAAACGCCTAAAAAAGTGCCAAACTTAGGAATGGTTTGAGAGGGTACCTTGACACCGTCTGTGGCCATAGATTTGCTTTCTTTTGGGCGATGAATAAAAAACGCCGCAACTTAAAGGGGTGGGTTGCGACGTTGGTCTCTGGTAAAATGTAGTGTATGTTTTGAGTTGATGCAATGGAAAAGACGGTTATTCTTGGGTGGGGTCGTTGGCGTCATAACGCCCTTTGAAGCGGTGACGGAGCTGTTCTTCTCTTCTCAAATGGTTGTTTCTATCGTCAATGTATTTGATGATGAATGTGAAGTATTTCTTATGTTGTTTGTTCATAGATATTAGGCATGTTTTTGTTGGTGGAACGAACACACAATGGGCTGCTTTTGATCTGATTAAAATAGTGGGTTTTTTTTTCTAAAAATGCCTTAAGGATCATGTACATGGGTAAAAAGTGTTCCAAAATCGGACACTTTTTGACCTAAATTCCTTAGATATAAGCAATTGGGTGCATGTGACAACTTGCATACATTTTGTATTGACTTTTGCTGAAAACCACCATATATTGTGTTCACCTTGTAATACGTGGTGTGTCTCGCACATCATGAGCAACGAAACGTAGGCTGATTTTTGGAAGCCGTTGATAAAACAATGATTTGAGCTTTGAGAACTCCCTCTCAAAGCTCGTTTTGTCGCCGGTTAAAACGCTCTTTATGTGGGGTTTCCCCAATTCTGCAGATCGGGTTTTTTGACCGTGAGTTTTTCCTTTAAGTTTGTTCCCCCGTTTCTCCCTTTTCCCTCATGGATATTTAGGTTTTGAGATTTCCCATAGTGTGGCATCTGTGGGGCGTGGTCTCTTTTTCATCTTTTCGAATATGAATTCGTGTGCCCAGACGTTTTTGTATTCTACCCCGTTGGTATTTTGGAGGCAGGCATGGTCGAGGCAGTAGAAGAAGCGGTTCAGGCATCGGTTGATTTTATGGTTCGAAAGCGCGATGGTCGCGTTGTGGCATTTGATCGCTCTCTTATTGAGCGTGCAATCTCTGCAGCATTTCGAGCGGAGTTGGGGCTTCCCGAGGGGCAAGCTCTGCCACCAAAAATTGCGGGAGATATTTCGGATATCGCGAATGCTGTGATTGCCGATGTGTCTGATGATTTGCGTGATCCTGAAAATGCGGTGGATGTGGAACGCGTTCAGGACAAAGTCGAAATTCAGATGATGCGTACAGGTCATTTTACGGTGGCACGTCGTTACATCGTTTATCGCGAAGACCATAAAAAAGCGCGTGTATTAAGCGGTGAAGAAATTCCTGCTGATCCTAATGCACCCAAACTGCGTGTCAAAACTGCCGATGGCAAACGTGAGCCCTTGGATGCCAACCGTATTCGGGCAGAAATTTTTGCAGTTTGTGATGGGTATGATGAGGTGGATGCACAAGACTTGTTGGATGAAATTTATAAATCGTTGTATGATGACATCCAACCGTCTGATATTGAGCGGGCCATGATTTTGGCGGCACGCAGCCGTGTAGAAAAAGAACCGGCTTATGGTAAGGTGGCGATGCGAATTTTGTTAAATGTGATTTATCGCCACGCGGTGGGTATGAAACCTATTGCAGAAGATGTAGACAAAGTTTGCCGTGAAGGATTTGTTAACTTTATCGAAACGGGCATCGAAAATGATCGCCTCGACCCGACATTGCGCGATTTCGATATGGTCAAATTATCTGCCGCTTTAAAGCCAGAACGGGATCAAGATTTTGAATACTTAGGTATGCAAACCATTTTTGATCGGTATTTGTTACACGTTGATGATCGCCGCATTGAGACGCCACAGTATTTTTGGATGCGTGTGGCGATGGGTTTGTCTGTAGATGAAGCCAACAAAGAAGATCGTGCCATTCAGTTTTACGAAGTGTTGTCGAGCTTCCGGTTTGTTTCTGCCACACCTACGTTGTTTAACTCCGGTACGCTGCATCCACAGTTGTCGTCGTGTTATTTGTCTACGGCACAAGACGATTTGGAACACATTTTCAAGGTGGTATCTGATAATGCCAAGTTGTCGAAGTGGGCAGGTGGTTTGGGCAATGACTGGACGAATGTGCGGGCGACCAATTCTTATATTTCGGGCACCAATGGCAAGAGCCAGGGTGTAATTCCGTTTTTGAAAGTGGTCAATGATACGGCAGTGGCAGTGAATCAGGGTGGCAAGCGCAAAGGTGCCGTGTGTTCTTATTTGGAAACATGGCATTTGGATATTGAAGATTTTATGGAATTGCGCAAAAATACGGGTGATGATCGTCGTCGTACACACGACATGAATACGGCCAACTGGATTCCCGATTTGTTTATGAAGCGCGTGATGGAAAAATCTTCGTGGACATTGTTTAGCCCCGACGAAGTGCCAGAGCTCCACGATTTGTATGGCAAAGCATTTGAAGCAAAGTATACAGAATACGAAAAGAAAGCCGAAGCGGGTGAGTTGCGCCAGTATCGTCAAATTGATGCGGTGCAGTTGTGGCGCAAGATGTTGTCGATGTTGTTTGAAACGGGTCATCCGTGGATCACGTTTAAAGATCCGTCGAATGTGCGCTCGCCCCAAGATCACAAGGGTGTGGTTCACAGTTCCAACTTGTGCACCGAAATTTTGTTGAATACAAGCCGCGATGAAACG
>JABIFK010000853.1 GCA_018650745.1 Candidatus Latescibacterota bacterium
AAAGCGATCAAATCATTATTTTTAATCACCGCCAAGTAGCAGGTCACCATCCCACATCGGGCAAACTGCTGTGGCAACACCCGTGGCCCAACTCTCAATTCGTTGCACAACCCGTGCCCGTGTCTAACGATCGTCTTTTTGTCTCATCGGGTTATGGCGTGGGCTGTCAACTGATTCAAATCGAAAAAAATGACCAAGGCAACTTTTCGGCCACAACCCTTTGGAAAAACAACCGCCTCAAAGCCAAATTCACCAACGTCGTTCACAAAGCGGGTTACATCTATGGCCTCGACGACGGCATTCTTGTTTGTTTAGATGTTGAGACGGGAAAACGCAAATGGAAACGTGGCCGTTACGGTCATGGACAGCTTATATTGGTCGAAGACCTCTTGCTCATTCAAACCGAACACGGCGATGTTGTGCTCGTTGATGCCACACCCGAAAGCTACACGGAACGTGCTAGCTTTCCCGCCCTCAACGACCGAACCTGGAACAATCCCACTTTTGCCGCACCCTATTTGCTCGTACGCAACGACCAAGAAGCGGCGTGTTATCAACTCGCCCTTAAATAGTTTATGGAGCCATAGTCACACAAATAAGTTCTTCATCGTTTCGCACAAATATGTGCTGATACGCATAAGCCGGATGTGCCCAACACACACCACCTCGCCGATTCAACTGCCCTGTTGTGGGTGCAATAAGCTGTACCCGACTCATCACATTCAAACCCAGAGGGGATAACTTTGTACTCAACAATTCGCCTCGTTCGTTAAACATCCACACCCGATCTTCATGCGGCGTGAAGTGAATCGTTGCCCAACGTGCCTTTGGCACCGCCGTCAAATCTTCCCACACCCTGTCTCCCGTCATCAAATCTAAGCACCGCAACTCACCATAGCTGTCCACACCATAAATATAACCATCCAAAATCACAGGCGTCGAAATGATCGACTGTATGGCTTCTGTCTTTCGTTCACTCTCTCCCCGCCGAAACCACACCGGTTCAACAGCAAGCTTATCTTGATGCAACTTCAGCAACAACGCGCCATCATAAAACCCAGTAAAGAACAACATATCCTCATACAAAACAGGCGTCGCAACACTTAAAACCATTCTCGTTGGCTCCCAAGAATGTGTCCAGTAAACCATACCCGTTTCAGGGTTCAACCCCGTCACACTGGCACCCGTCCAACATACCAAAACCCTTTTACCCATCTGATCAATCACAAGCGGTGCCGAATACGATGCCTGATCATCCAACGCCCGCCACCGCTCTTCACCCGTCACTCGGTCAAATGCCACAACGCATGCACCTTCACCCCCAGCTTGCACAATCAACAAATCTCCTTCTATCAAAGGTGCCGACGCAATGCCCCAAATAGGCATTTGAATCTGATATTCCGTATTCAAATCTTTTTGCCACTTCACCTCACCACTTACAGCATCAAAGCAATGTAAATTTCCCATAGCACCCAAGGCATAAGCCAAGCCATCTTGCACCGTTACAGATGCCCGAGGCCCTGCGCCATATCCCACATTTCGATATTCACAATCATATTCATAAGACCAAATGGTTTTCCCCGTTTCCCACTCAAAACAATGAACCCGCTCAATTTGTTTCGGCTTGATCATGCGATCCGTCACATACACACGCCCATCAACAACGGTAGGACCGCTATATCCACTTGAAATGGGTACACGCCATTTTACATCCACGTTTGTTAATGTTTCAACAACCCCAGTCTCCCGCCAAACACCATCACGTAGAGAACCACGCCACTGCGGCCATTCATCTGCCAATACGGAGGAAAAACAAATCATCCAACACACACAAAGTCTAAAAAACATCAAACACCTTCCCGTTTTAAAGCTGACAACAAAGGCATACG
The DNA here is from genome assembly GCA_018650745.1 of Candidatus Latescibacterota bacterium. Lineage (GTDB taxonomy): Bacteria > Latescibacterota > UBA2968 > UBA2968 > UBA2968 > JABIFK01. Next base: position 1,890 of record JABIFK010000853.1, read on the forward strand.
AAGCGCAAAATACACAGCAACAGTCCCCACAATCAAACCCACTTCTAATATCATCAACAGAGTCAGGCCCAAAGATTGCCAAGGTACTGCGTACCCAAGCAAGTGAGGTGCAGCCGTTACCAATGCCGACACCGTACCAATTGCCAACCCCATCAGAATCAAAAAGCCATTCTCAATGAGCAACATATGCGACAACGATTTTCGACGAAAACCGAATGCCCGCAGTGCAGCCAACTCACCCTGACGTTCAATCACATTACGCAAAATTACAATGCCCAAACCAAAAGTGCCCAGAAGCAGACCCAAACCGCCCAAAGTTTGAAACGTAGACAAGTAAGTATTCTCAACAGTTCGAAAATGCGCCAACTTTTGCCCGGTTGACATCGCATCCAGCCCCACATCTGCCAATTGTTTTTCTAACAAAGCAGTGAATGCATCAGGTTGATCTGTCTCCGCCAAAAAATATCCGTACCCGCCTTGACTTGGAAAATGCTTTAAAAAATTCGCCTCAGAGATAAGTACGTCACTCTGAAAAATGCTCGTATTCAACAATCCCACCAAGCGCAACGTCACATCTTCACCCGCACCATTTTGCAGCACAATATCATCGCCCAAGCTTTTGTGCAAAATCCACATCACCGAATTGACATCGCCAAATGTGGGAATCACATTGGGGCCTAAGTCTTGAGCCAGCAAAGACCACGGATCATTCACCTCTTCAAGTGTCTGCGCGAAAGAAAATCCACCACGTTCAATCAACGCATTTGGCACACCCAAGACATTG
>JABIFK010000655.1 GCA_018650745.1 Candidatus Latescibacterota bacterium
AATATTCAATAAAAAATTCACCATTTCGTTTTCTAAACACCGCTTTGCGATTGCCGTACGTAAGCGTGGCTCTGTCAAAGTCACCCAAGACAGTTTCTTCAGTGGCAAGCATATTCATCCGGCTGTGCGGATGCTCCTGCCAGTTTGCGTAGTTTTCCTGATGGCATTCCTCGCACGCTTCAGGCCCCACGTAGTCGCGAGGCCGAATGTTGCTATAGGTGCTGTCGCCTTGGGTTATTTTGGGAGCGGGTGTCGCAATAAGTGAGTCAGTTGACGTTTCGGTGGCTGTTTGTGGCGGAGGTGTAGGACTTTTGGTACAAGAAGTGAAGAAGATTACTGTAACGAATAACCAAGCCGAAAAACGGAGCAGATGAAAAAAGCGATTCGTTGTTTGTGTTTGAGGTATTGCGTTGTGTGTGAGACTCAAGTTTGATCCATTCATTTAAGATGCTGTTCATTTCAAGCATGTGTGCAATAAAACAGATTACACCCCGAACTCCAAATAGGAAATATGCGATGAGTCCTTCACAACTTAGCAATATAGGTTTGAATTGATCGTTTTTAAAACAACAATCAATATAGAGTAATTTTTGTTTTTGGAAACATAAATTCTATTTTGATACAAAATCTCTTATTTAAAAGCATTGTTAACTTTTTTATATTAGATAGTATTAATTAGTATATAAAATAATACCTCAACTCATGCACCAACAACGCCAAGAGACAGGAAATCTTGTGTCTTGGCGTTGTTAATGGTGGGGCAATATCACTGGTGAAGAACTCACCAAACGTTTTTGGAGCGGGTTTGCAAGCGGTGGTTATGTGGGCCATGGTGAAACCTATCGCAATGATGACGATATTCTCTGGTGGAGCAAAGGCGGCATCCTCCACGGCACCAGCCCCAAACGCATTCAGTTTTTGCGCGACATTATGGAAGCGAGGCCAGGCCCCATTGATCCCATGAACATTGGTATTTCCGCCGCAGGCATTCCCAATCAATACTACCTCGCTTACCTCGGCCCACATCAATCATCGGTTAAAACGCTCAAACTCCCAGAAGATGTCCAGTTCAAAACTGAAATCATCGACACCTGGGAAATGACCATTGAAGAAGTCGATGGCACCTTTAGTGGAACATTTGATCTCGAAGTGCCCGGCAAACCTTATATGGCTTTGCGAATCACCAAAATTTAAGCATACAAACCCAACCACAAAAAAAGCACCTGAAGTCATATCTTCAGGCGCTTTTTTAATTCATGACCTTCTCAAAAGCCCTACAACTGTCGCACCACCGTCACGATATCTGCCACCGAATCTGTCGAACGCAACAAAAACCGCACACCACCTTCCCGATCCACCACATAAATATAAAGCGAATGATCAATCAAATATCCTGCAGCAGACCCTTCATCGCGCACCTCATAAAATCCCGCATACTGCTTCACCACCGCATCAACCACATCCTTCTTGCCCGTAAGCCCAACCACATCCATATCAAAATGAGACAAATACGTCTTCAACACCTCGGGCGTATCCCGTTCCGAATCCACACTCACAAACACCGTCAACACATCCTGAGCATCAGCACCTAACACCGCATACACCTGTGCCAACCGAGCCAACGTCTGGGGGCAATAATCAGGACACGTCGCATACCCAAAAAACAACAACACAGGCCGCTTCAAATCTGCCAACCGAAAAGGCTGTCCATGCTGATCCGTCAGTGTAAAATCTCCACCAATCGGAAACACCTCTTTCTCAAGCGTCAAATCCCGCTCGGGTTCTCCCATCTGCTCCGCTTGTTGGCACCCACCAAATACCAAAATCAGTAAACTCAAAAGCATTGTCACAAGTCGCAAGTCAAAATCTAACCACATACAACTGTCTTGTCTTTTGACCTGAGATCTGAGACCTATAGACCTACAATCATTTATAACAGGGTTCAATCCGCCTTTGACTTCCCTCCCCTTTCCTTTAGGAAAGGGGCCGGGGGATAGGTGCCCTTGACTTTTATTTTTCATTTTTCATTTCTAATTTTTAATTGTTTTCACCACACAAGAAACAGCCACCGTCTGCCCGTTTTCAAAGCCCAGCATGACATCAATCTTCTCACCCAACACAAGATCACGCCGCAGCCCAATCAACATCAAATGATTCCCCCCCGGCTGCAACGTCGCCGCACCGCCAGCAGGAATCGGAATCCGCTCAACCTTCCGCATCCGCATCACATTCTCCTGCGCCGTCACCACATGTAACTCCGTCACCTGTGCCACATTTGTCTTTGCCGACACAAGCGCTGTCGCCGCCCCATTATTGCGCAACACCAAATACGCAGCCGTCATCTTCTGCGGCGCAATATTCTCTCGCACCCAAACATCTTCAACAACAACCTGATCCAACACGGTATTTCCACATCCCAACATAGCAAATATGCCCACAACCCCACCCAAAACGATGGTTCTATACCTCCTCGACACAATAAAAATATAACAGTACTCAAGACACCCATCAAACCAACCCATCACCGATTTTCCGCTCTCTCTCACAACACCCACCCTAT
>JABIFK010000856.1 GCA_018650745.1 Candidatus Latescibacterota bacterium
GGACAGATGTATGAAGGCGGTATTCGTGTGCCTGCCTGTGCGATGTGGCAGGGGGAAATTGAGTCGGGGTGTGTGACAGACCAAACTGCGATGCTGATGGATTTGTTTCCCACGATATGTGAGGTGGCTGGTGTTTCTGTTGGGCATGAGATTGATGGCTGTTCTATTTTGCCGACTTTACGAGGGGATGATCAGGATTTTTCGGATCGTATTTATTATTGGATACGCAAAGAGGGTGGACGTGCGTTTTGGGGATTGGATCAACACGCAGTGCGTTGGGGGGATGTGAAGCTTTTACACAACGGACCTTTTGAGCCTTTGGAGTTGTATGATTTGGGTAACGATATGGCAGAGTCATCGGATTTAACAAATGTGAATGAGGACGTATTTGCCAATATGCGAGGGCTGTTGCAAACAGAAATGCAGAAGAATGGACATGTTCCTTGGCAGCGTGAAGGATAGTGACACGCTGCGATTTTTAGACGTGGGGAGTTTGAGATGGCAATGCAAGAATCTTGGGTAAATGAACAGTCTGACGCATCTCGGCAAGGTGTGACCGTTCGGTCCCTTGTGTTAGGGCTTGGATTGGCGCTGTTGACAATTGTTTGGAACACGTATGTGGAATATATCGCACATACGGGGCGTATTAATATTACGCACTTTCCAATTTCTATTTTTGCGCCTTATGCGGTGCTTGCGCTTGGCAATGGTATTTTGCGACGCTATCAGGTGTCTTGGGCGCTATCGGCTCCTGAACTGTTAGCGATGTTGGCCATGGGGCTTGTGGGCGCGGCCATTCCTGCGTATGGCTTGACGAGTTATTTTTTGGGATTGATTGCGATTCCGTATTACTTGGCCACACCAGAAAATCAATGGGTGTCGTTTTTTCATCAGTATTTGCCAACATGGCTGATTCCCTCGAATGAGGGTGGCGCCATGCAATACTTGTTTGAGGGATTGCCCAGTCGAGATATGCCAATCCCTTGGGCCGTATGGGTGGGCCCGTTGATGGGATGGATGATGTTTATTGGTGCCATTGCATTGGGCTCTATTTGTGTGTCTGTGATATTGCGAAAGCAATGGTCCGAATATGAACGTTTGGCATATCCCATTTTGCAACCTGCTGTTGACCTTGCCGAGACCGAAGCGCGTGTTTCTCTATTCAAGAACCACCTGTTTTGGATTGGTGTTGCCATTCCGTTTTTCATCTTTTCGTTTAACATGATCAGCTATTTTTCACCGGGCTTTCCAAGGATTTCACTTTCGCGCGGTTGGATGCCAATAGGGTCTTATTTCCCACATATTCATGTGTCATTAAATCTGTATACGATGGGGTTTGCATATTTTGCAAATATTGAGGTGCTGTTGTCAATTTGGGTGTTTTATCTGTTTTATTGCACCCAGGTTTCGATGTACCGAAGGTTGGGCATCAATTTGAGTGGTCGCGGAGATACCAAGAGTGATGCGACTGCTGGGTTGCAAGCGGGGGGCGCATTTGTGATGTTGGTGCTTTGGGGGCTTTGGATGGCACGGCATCATATTCGAGATGTATTTAGAAAAGCCTTTAATCCATCTTGTTCTGTTGATGACAGCGACGAAATGCTTTCCTACCGCTTTAGTGCATTTGGTTTCATTTTTAGTTTGATTTTTATGATTGGATGGTTACAAGCTGTTGGTATTGCGTGGATGGTTTCTATTGTGCTGACGCTGGGATTTTTCATGTCTTACATCGGGGTTGCCCGTGGGATTGCTGAGACCGGTGTGGTGTATTACAGTATGTCGATGAGTGGGCTGGGTATTTTGCCATTTTTGTTTGGTGGGCCAAATGGATTTGATCCGTCTACCAAGACTGCGCTGACGGTGGTGAATGCGCTTGCTGCTCAGGGTAAAGGCATTTTTATGCCGCCGCTGGTTCATGTGGCAAAGATTGGCGAAATGATTCAGTCGCATCGCAAGCGATTGGCGTTGGGCGTTGTGCTTACGATTGTGGTTGGCATTGCTGTGGCAATTATTTATACGCTGTACCTGGGGTATACGATTGGGGCGTATAACTTCAATGACTACCCATTTACGCGTTACCCACCAGGTGCTTATGATGGACTGGTAAAGGCGCTGAAGTCAGAGGTGACGTGGGAAACCGAGCGATACTATTTTCTTTTGCTTGGTGCGCTGACTTTTGCCCTTGTAAGTTTTTTGCGCTACCGCTTTGCGTGGTGGCCGCTTTCACCCATTGGGATGGTGGTGCCACTGACCCACGCGATTCACTCGATCTTTACGATCTTTTTGGCCTGGGGTGTCAAAATGATCATTATGCAAATCGGCGGGGTTTCTTTTTATCGTCGTACACGGCCCCTTTTCTTGGGTTTGTTGGTCGGATATGTGATGGGTGTCTTGGTTTCCTTTTTGGTGGATCAGGTCTGGTTCCCCGGGCAGGGACATGGCACGCATTCGTGGTAAAGAGGCGTGGGGTGTAAGACGTGAGTGGGCAATTCAAAAACGATAGAAGTCTTCGTAGCATTTCGGGTTGCATTGCAATATGGAGCGTATTATGGCAGATCAATTAAATTTGCTGAGTGACGAAGAAGTCCAACAGTTTATTGTGAATGGGTATATCAATGTTCGGGCAGATTACCCCGATCCGTTTCATCAAGAGGTGTATCAGCAGATTGAAACGGTTTTTGATGAAGAGGGTAATTTGGGCAATAATATTTTGCCGCGTATTCCACAAATTGGGCAAGTGTATGAACACCCAAATGTGAAAGGTGCGTTGACAAGCTTGTTAGGGCCGGGCTTTATCATGAATCCGCATCGGCACTGCCATCTCAATCCGCCAGGACGCAAGGGGCAGAGTTGGCACAAGGATTGTTATGTGTATGATCACAATGTGCGCCATCCACGATTTTACTGGGTGTTTGGATTTTATTATCCGCAGGATACAACAGAGGATATGGGACCCACGGGCATTATACCTGGCGCACATATGTATAAACAAATCAGTGATCCCAATCCTTCAAAAACAGAAGAAACAGAGTTGAAGTTGTGTGGGCCTGCTGGCACAGTGGCTATTGTTCACTTTGATGTGTGGCACCGTGCGACAGAAAACGTGAGCGATAACAACAGATATATGCTCAAGTTTCAGTTTGCACGGCAGATCGAACCAGATGAACCGGCTTGGGATCATCAAGGCCGTGTGTGGTCTCCTGGCATAGATGATGTGCATCCGGAGGTTTCACAAGACGTGTGGCATTGGATGTCTGGTGCAAAAACGCAGGTCGAAGGCGCTGGAGATTCTGCAGGTGTTGATGCATTGCTGACCCAGTTATCAGAAGGGACAGAGACCGCACGTTTGAAAACGGGGTACCAACTGGCCGAAATTGGATTGCCCTCTGTGCCCGGTTTGATTGCGGCGATGCGTGCAGAAACGTTGGCGACATTAGACGAGACCGAAGCCAAGACACCAGATAATGCCCACGGGACCAATCCAACAGTTGGAATTGCAGCACACGCGCTGTCGGTCATGGGTGAGGTTGCCGTACCCGCATTGGTAGACGCTCTAAATGATGAACATTGGTGGGTGCGTGCTGTTGTGGCAAATGTGCTGGGAAGACTGGGCAATGATGCGATATCGGCAGAGTCGGCATTGATGGGTGTTTTGGATGATGAACACTGGTGGGTGCGTCGAAATGCGATTGAGTCACTGGGGATGATCGGTGTTGCTTCTGATAATTTTGTCGAAAGATTGGGTAAGGCTGTGGGGGACGAAGATTATCGGGTGCGCCGTAATGCGGCCTTGGCTTTGAGTAAAATTGGAGAAACTGGGGTGTCTGCTATCCCACAACTGGTTGTGATGCTGGATGACGAAAATCGATACAATCGGTTTTACGCAACTTTGGCATTGCGGCGTATTGGTACGCCTGAAGCACAAGAGGTTTTGTTGGATCAATTGTTTACGTCGCGTTGGTGTCCGATTACAACGAAAAACAATACCTTTTGATATGGCCCATACCATTGAAAGTCTCGGATGTGATCTGCGACTGTTGGGCATTTCTGAGGGTGACGTACTGTTTGTGCATTCGTCTTTCAAAAGTTTGGGGCCGGTTGATGGCGGTGCCGAGACGGTTGTTGCCGCATTAATGGATGTGGTTGGGCTGTCTGGATTATTGCTGATGCCGTCGTTTAATTTGTTGGGCGATAGAGGTGCGCGTGCTGATGCTTGGGTCATTGAAACAACACCTTCAACCGTTGGCTGGTTGACCGAGTTTTTCAGACAAATGCCTGGCACCTATCGATCTGATCAGATAGCAACAAGTGGTGCAAGGGAACTCTAATGAAAAAAGAAAAGCCTAACTTTCTATTTATCACAACAGATCAACAACGCTGGGATACGGTGGGGATTCACAACCCCGTTTTGAAGACACCGAATATGGATCGGTTGGCACAGGATGGCATGCAGTTTGATCGGATGTATCCGACAAATGCGATTTGTATGCCTGCTCGGGCGAGTATGATTACGGGAAGGAGTCAGCGTGGGCATCAGGTGTTTAATCATAATGTGAACTTGAGCGAAGCCATTCCCGTCTTAGGTGACAGTTTGCAAGATGCGGGATATGGGACGGCATTGATTGGCAAGGCGCATTTTAAAACGGCTGACTTTGAAGATGTTTTGCCTGATCAACCACCTGAAGGTGCAAAAATACACTCAGATGGCACGTGGCACGGGCCTTATTACGGGTTTGAGTATATAGATCTACACACGGGGCATGCTTACCCTGCTGGGCATTGGCGATTGTGGTTAGAACACAATCACCCAGAGGGTTTAAAACTGTGGCGCAATGACCATCGCCTTGAAGAAGGCACGGGGGCGTTTCAGTCGTGGAAAAATGCATTGCCTGCCGAATGGCATTATACCCATTGGACGGGACAACGGACGGTTGACTGGTTGCAAAAACGCAACAGAGACCAACCGTTTTTTTTGTGGATGTCTTTTGCGGACCCGCATCAACCCTTTGCGCCGCCAAAACCGTATTGCGACATGTATGACCCTAATGAGATGCCGGAACCTTTTCCCTCGGAAGATGTGAGCAACAAACCGCCGCATTATCAATGGGCTCAAGATGGCAAACCTTATGGGGGATACGACACCACATCGGGATGGGGTGGAGAGCAACTTAAAGAGATTGTGGCGCATTATTATGGGTTGACCTCCTTTATTGACGATGCGATGGGGCAGGTGTTTGACGAATTGGACCGACAAGGATTGTGGGAGAATACACACGTGATATTTACGTCGGACCACGGTGAAGGGTTGAAGGATCATGGCATTGCGGCCAAACCGATGATGTCTTATGAGTGTGTGAATCGGGTGCCGTTTTTTTGGCATCATCCGTCTGTATCAGCCACTGTATACGATGGGGTCATGACCCAATTGGATTTGACACCGACATTTTTAGATTTGGCAGATGCCGATCCTGTGATGGGCATGGAAGGTCTTTCTTTTGCTCCGGTATTAACCCAGGAATCGGATGTTCATCGGGATGCGGTGATTGTGGAGCGGATGTCTGTGCTGGGCGAAAATGAAGTGATGAAGGTAAAAATGTTGGTGACAAAGGATTGGAAAATGTTGCATTATGGTTCTGCACCGTATGGCGAATTATACAATGTAAAAAATGATCCTGAAGATTTGCACAATTTGTGGGATGTCTCGGATTATGCTGACGTGCGTCAGCAGTTGACAGAACGTTTGCTGGCAGAATTGATTGACAGTGAGTTGGGAGATCCTAAAGTGGTTCTCAAGGCAAAAGGAGTGGGGGGCACTTTACGAGCTCAAAAGTGTATGGAACAGGAGCCTGAATATCGAGGCGATTTGAGTGACCGATTGGATGGCATACGAAATTTGAATCGATCAAAATAAGTTCAACCAAAATATCGACATATCGGAGGAATTGATGGACGATTATTCACACATTCAAAAGCCTGAGTTTGATTACCGTTATGAATTTAGCATTGAAGAGTTGGAGGGCGCCCAAGCGTGTATGAACACGCACGGATTTGCGATTGTTAAAGATGTGTTATCAGATGAACTTGTCGAAAAAGCGCGTCAGGCGGTGATTGATGGCACTGATCCCA
>JABIFK010000296.1 GCA_018650745.1 Candidatus Latescibacterota bacterium
CGGTGCTGTCGATCGTATTTATCAAGACTTGTGTCATGTTGCCGGTAAACGATTGCCTTTGGTCATAACGGGGGGAGATGTGAAATATGTGGCACCGTTGCTAAAATCAACTCACCAAATAGAAGCAGACCTTGTCTTACGCGCTTTGATCTCTTTGGATCGGCGTATGTGAGTGTGTACACAAAAAAGCCGCTGATCTTATGTGATCAGCGGCTTTTCTTATATCTGGACTATTGTCCTTTGCGTTGCTTGAGTTCATTGGCCAGCCGAACTTTTTCTGCGTTCATCTCGGCATTTTGCTTGGCTTGTGAATTAAAGGCTTTATATTCCTTCTGCAAGCGTTCAACTTTGCGTTGTGACGTTTTGATTTTTCGTTTGTGTTTGTCAATCTCAGCATTGGTTGTCGTGACTTCTTTAACTGCATTTTTGAGACGGTATTTGGCTTGCCCTGTGCTGTCCAATGCCTCCGCAAGGGCAGACTTTTGATTTGTCAGTGAATTTGAGACAAACCATTTTATCATAATCGTAAGGGCCATACAGACAAGGGAAATCAAAAGAAGAGCAGACATATATATTCCTTTATGACAAGAGTTAGGTAAACATATATTACCAGAGGTTAGGGCAATTGTCAATGGTGTGGTTCGTAATTTTTAGGTCTACCACCAAGTGTCATCGATGTCTTATTCACAATTCATTTTGAGGTGTGGTATGGGTTGGTTTTTTATTTGTATGTTTGTCGGCATGCTGTTCGGGGTATCCTGCAAATCAGCAAGTGCTCAAGAACGACCCTAATATACGATTTATCGTGCAGGTACCTCTATTGTGGTTGACGGCCGATTGGATGAACCGGCTTGGGTTGCTGCCCCAGACGTGGGCAAATTTGTTTTTCCATGGTATGAGTCGGGTAAACAAGAGCAGACTGTTGCAAAAATGTTGTGGGATGATGCCAACCTCTATGTGGCTTTTATCTGCGAAGATGCCCATATCTGGGCAGAGCATACGGCACGTGATTCGTCGGTGTGGAAAGACGATACGGTGGAAGTGTTTACGGCACCGAATCCAGATCGTCCACAAGCTTATTTTAATATTGAGATGAATGTGCTGGGCATTTTTTTAGATCAGTTTCATCCGAATGGTGCAGGAGTCCCGGTTGAAGAGGAATGGAATGGCGAGGGCATCCAGATTAAAACGTCTGTTGTTGGCACATTGAATGATGATTCGGATGAAGATCAGTATTGGATATTAGAGGCGGCTATACCCTTTCAAAATTTTACGCACGTTGCAAAGAATACACCGCCAAAAGATGGGGATGTTTGGCACTTGGGCTTGAATCGTTTGGGTGGCAAAACCAATCAGCAGTACAGCCAGTGGTCTGCAAGTCGAACACCGAGTCCGCAGTTTCATGCGCCCGATGATTTTGGCAGGGTGACATTTTCAAAAACAGTGAGCCCATTCTGGCGATGATGAGGTGATGTGGCGATCTTTGTGGATGTGATATATTCCAGTTGGTTGGTGCGAAGGAGATGAAATGGATCAACAAAAAAAGGAAGATGAGCAGAAAATGGAGCAAAATTACAAGGGTAAGACGACAGAACACCAGATCTCTTTTTCGCGTTCGTTGAAGCTGTCGTACACGGCAGTCGCAGATTGGATGACGCTTTATAAAAAAGAGAAACCATTGGCCAAGATGTTTCATGTGGCTTATATGGCTAAGAAACAGGGGGCAAAGAAACGCCCAGTAACATTTGTGTTTAACGGGGGGCCGGGGGCGGCATCGGCCTATTTGCATATGGGGGCATTAGGACCTCGGCGGGCAGTTTTTCAAGAAGATGGCACGTTGCCAAAGCCCCCAACAGAGGTTGTGTCTAATGTTGACTGCTGGTTGCGGTTTACCGATTTGGTATTTATCGATCCGATCGGCACAGGGTTTAGCCGAATGGTTGAGGACGAAAAGAAGGCGGATGAGGGTGGAAAAGCATCCAAGACAGATGCAAAACAAACGGGTTCTGAGTATTGGGAAGTGACGCGCGATTTGGAATCTTTGGGCGAATTTATACAGAAGTTCTTGTCTCGACATAAACGCTGGACCGCACCCGTATTCATTGCTGGTGAAAGTTATGGCGGGTTTCGTGTGGCAAAACTTGCACGTATATTGCAAGAAAAG
>JABIFK010000499.1 GCA_018650745.1 Candidatus Latescibacterota bacterium
CAAGACGGGGTGTGGTTGGATGTGCCCGATTCTCGAACATGGGTTAAGGATTGATTTGATATGAGTTTATTAGACGCTGTTGATCTGGCACAGAAATTATCTAAAGATGAGTACGTTGCCTTTATGGATGCGTTGGAGATTAATATGGGTCAACTTCAACGCCAAGCCCATGAAATGGGTGTGCCTATTACGATTGTTTTTGAAGGGTGGGGAGCTGCTGGAAAGGGACGGTTGATTAACGAACTTTTGCTGGCACTTGATCCGCGTGGTGTGAAAGTACATTCTACGTTGGCACCGAATCCTGAAGAATTCCATCGACCGTTTTTGTGGCGTTTTTGGACAAAGATTCCAGAAAAAGGTCGCATGGCGATTTATGATCGCAGTTGGTATAGCCGATTTATTGTTGAGAAAATGGACCCTCTTATGGAGAGGTTGCCTGTCAAAAAGGCTTATGACGAAGTGAATTGCTTTGAGAGGCAACTCAGTGATGATGGCCATATTATCATCAAATTCTTTTTGCATATTTCCCGTAAAGAACAAAAAAAGAGGTTTAAAAAATTAGAGAAAAATCCGATGACGGCTTGGCGTGTTACGGATTATGATTGGAAAAAACACAAACAATATGATACCTATCACGACACCATCGAGGAGATGCTGTCTCGCACCGATAGTGATTATGCACCTTGGCATGTGATTCCTTCTGAAAATTGGCGCTTTGCAGGTATGGCGGTTTTTGAAACCGTTATACATGAAGTGGGTCGGCAGCTCAAAAAGAGAAAAGAAGCTCAAAAAGCACCCGCAATGCAATTGCCCCCGGTTTCTAAATCTATGCTGGATAGGGCTGATTTGTCAAAAGCACTCACACGAGAAGAGTACGATCGTCAGCGTAAAATATACCAGCAAAGGCTATGGGAATTGGAACACGAGGTTTATTTGCGGCGCTTGTCGGTGGTGATGGTTTATGAAGGATGGGATGCGGCTGGAAAAGGGGGCAATATCAAGCGTCTTGTAAGACGCATGGACCCTCGAGGTTATGAAGTGATCCCAATTGCTGCGCCTAATGATGCGGAATTGGCACATCACTACCTCTGGCGCTTTTGGACAAAAATACCGAAAGCGGGACACTTTGCGATTTTTGACCGGTCGTGGTATGGGCGGGTTTTGGTGGAACGTATTGAGGGGTTTGCAAAAGAGAATGAATGGAAGCGTGCCTATCAAGAGATTAATGAGATGGAAGAAGTCTTGGCCAATCAGGGCACATTGATTTTTAAATTTTGGGTAGACATTGATCAAGAAGAACAATTGAAGCGATTTAAAGACCGAGAGAAAACACCCGCCAAATTGTGGAAGATAACAGAAGAAGACTGGCGCAACAGAGAGAAGTGGGTGCCATATCGGGAAGCTGTAGATGAGATGCTTTACCGCACCCATACACCTTATGCACCTTGGACGATTGTAGAATCTAATAACAAGTTGTATGCACGCATGAAGGCGATGAAAACGGTCGTTAAAGCGTTGGAAAAACATCTGATCACGCGATAAACGATGGTGGTATAAGATGATTGAAATAGTTGAACAGGCAGAGGCAATAGGTCTTTCAGAAGAACAGCTTTTAAAGGCTTCTTTATTGTTGCAAGATGCTGTGGCGAATGGGCAGTTGATGGGTGCCGTGATGCAAGTTGCTCGGCACGGCAAAGCATTGTCAGTGGTTTCTGTTGGACGACGTGAAATAGATAACGCAGACGTTTTGGTCGCACAGGATACGGTATTTTTAATTGCTTCAATTACCAAGCCCATTGTTTGTGCTGCGGTGATGAAGTTGATCGAAGATGGGCGATTGTGCTTAAATGATAAAGCGGCAGATTATTTACCTGCGTTTGGCAATCGACAAAAAGAGCGCATTACCTTGCACCATTTGCTGACACACACATCTGGTTTGCCCGATATGTTGCCCGATAATCAAGCACTGCGGCAAGCTCATCAACCGCTTTCTGTTTTTGTAGAGAAGATGAATGCTCTGGATGTATTGTTTGAGCTGGGAACTAAGATCTCTTACCAAAGTTGTGGCATTGCGATTCTGAGCGCGATTGTTGAACGGGTGGAAGGGTGTTCAATGCCCGAGATTTTACGCACGCACTTCTTCGACCCATTGAGAATGACCGACTCTTCGTTGGGTAAACTGGATCGTTGTGCTGGTCGAATTTCCGAAATTATGATTCCGGGTGGGAGTGATGGTGGTACTGCGGGGACCGATTGGGATTGGAATTCTGAATTCTGGCATGGGTTTGCAGCACCTTGGGGGGGGATGTTTACAACGGCAGAAGATTTAACCACGCTGTGCCAGATGTTTTTGAATGGTGGACGTTGGAACAATGTGAGGGTGTTGGGGGAGGCAACGGTGGCAACGATGACAAGGGATCAAACTTGTGAAATGCCAAATTTGCCCGATGGAGAAAAGTTACG
>JABIFK010000743.1 GCA_018650745.1 Candidatus Latescibacterota bacterium
ATTATCAAGGGAGAAACGGAAACCGGCGTCACAATTTTTCGATTATCCCCTCGAATCGACGCAGGTGACGTACTCATTCAAGAGCGTGTCACCATTGATCCCAACGAAACCGCTGGTGCGTTATACGAACGATTAAAGATAAAAGGTGCCGAGTTATTGGTCCAAGCAATCACAGGTGTCGCAAATGAGTCTGTCACACCCATACCCCAATCAGATGAAGGCGTAACGCGCGCGCCCAAACTTGAAAAAGAAGACGGACGCATAGACTGGACCCAAAACGCAAGAGACATCCGCAATTTGATTCGCGGGCTTAATCCTTTTCCTGGGGCATTTACGATGTGGCAAGGTCAGGTGCTGAAAGTGCATCGGGCATCTGTTGTAGAAGGAGTGGGAGAACCAGGCAAAGTCTTGGGCGTAGATGGCAAAACGGGGTTGCTTGTTGCAACGGACAAAGGAACACTGTTATTGGATGAAATTCAGCCTGCGGGGAAGAAACGAATGTCGGGTGCAGATTTTGTGCGAGGATATCCGATTCAATCTGGAGAAAAGTTGGGATAAGCTATATTAAAATCAATAACATAAAAAAACAAAGACGTGAGAGACAAGCCTAAAATCACGTCTTTTTGTTTGCTCGGTCTGAAATTTGTCACACATCTTGAAACTTTTGTTAAAATTTTGCGTCGTACCAACTGACGGTTTGGACATTCTTGGGTATATTTTAGAGGCAACGAAAGAAGAAAGAGGCATTTCCTTCTTCCCTTTTCTTAAAACCCGACGCATAGGGTATCTGTGCGGAAAATAAAAGTCTAACAGGAGGTCGTTATCATGTATTCCATGGATGGCTTATTTATCATGTTTTTGGGCATGGCCATTGGGCTCTGGGCCCAGTTTAAAGTCAAACGCACATTTAAAAAGTATGACCAATTTGTTTCTCGTTCAGGCGCTACAGCGGATCAAGTTGCACGTGATATTTTGCGGCGAGGTGGCTTGGATGTGGGTGTAGAACACGTGCGAGGCAAGTTGAGTGATCATTATGACCCACGAGACAAGATGCTGCGCCTATCAGACAGCACATATGGCAACAACTCTTTGGCAGCAATTGGTGTAGCGGCTCACGAAGCCGGCCACGCATTTCAACACGCCGAAGGATATGTGCCATTGTCTTTACGTACCTCTTTGGTGCCCGTAGCCAACTTGGGCTCGAAACTGTCCTGGATTTTGATCATTGCAGGTATGTTCATGGGCATTGCCGGATTATTAGAACTGGGCATATTATTCTTCTCTGCCGCAGTCCTATTTAGCCTTGTAACCTTGCCCGTTGAATTTAATGCCAGCACCCGTGCGATTCGCATTTTGGCCGATGGCGGGTATCTGACACAAGATGAAATACCAGCATCTCGCAAAGTGCTCAATGCCGCCGCAATGACGTATGTGGCATCGGCAGTTGTGGCCGTTATGGAATTATTCCGGTTGTTGCTGATGTCCGGCCTTTTGGGTGGTTCAGACGATTAAATGTTATAAACCCTCTTCGAAAGAAGAGGGTTTATTTTTTAGGCAGAAATAGTATATTAGTGCCTCACATTTCTTTTTAAAAGATGAGATATGTTTTTCACGAGGAGGGTTGTATGTACGACGTGGTGACATTTGGTGAAGCTATGATTCGGTTGTCAGCACCAGAACATCGTCGATTGGAAAATGCCACAAAGCTCGACATGGAAATCGGTGGCGGTGAGTACAATGTGGCTGTTGGCTGCGCACATTTGGGGTTGAAAACCGCTTGGGTGTCACGCTTAGTGGACAACTGGACAGGCTGGGTCATTCGCAACAAGGGCCGTGAGCACGGTGTGGACATGTCAAACATCGAGTGGGCTCCTTTTGATGGTGTGGGTTTAGAGCGCAATGGTTTCTATCATATGGAAGTGGGCGTGGGGCCACGTGCCAGTGCCGTAACCTATGACCGGGGGCACACAGCCATTATGAACATTGAACCCGGCGTCATTGACTGGAAATCGGTTTTTGAAGGCAGCAAATGGTTTCACGTGAGCGGCATTACACCCGCGTTGTCAGACGGCGCAGCTGCAACGACACTGGAAGCCTTAAAGGCGGCCAATGACGCCGGCGTGACCACCAGTTTTGATTTAAACTTCAGATCCAAACTCTGGAGCTCAGAAAAAGCACAAGCAACAACCAAGCAGTTTATGCCTTTTGTAAAAGTATTAATTGGCAATGAAGAAGATTTCGAAAAAGTATTGGGTCTCAAAGCCGAAGGCACCTCTGACGACTTTGATGCACTTGATCCCGAAAGTTATAAAAGCGTGGCCACACGTGCCGTAGAAGCCTATCCCAATGTCACACACGTAGGCACAACGCTTCGTGTTGCCAAAACCGGGTTATTGAACGACTGGCGCACCTTGTTGTACGATGGCAACGAATTTTACTTGTCGCGTATTTATGAAAATTTGGAACTGGTAGACCGTGTGGGTGGCGGCGACAACTTTTCAGCGGGCGTGATTACAAGCCTCATTGAAGGCAAAGACCCCCAAGGCGTGGTTGACTTTGCAGGTGCCTATTCGGCACTCGCACACACATTCCCAGGCGATGTAAACTGGGCAACACGTTCTGAAGCTGAAGGTGCAATGCGAGGCGAAAGCGCACGTATTAAACGATAATAAACCCGAAGCGCAAAGCGGCTGGGCGTGTTGGTTTTAACACGCTGCGCCCAGCACTTTACGCGCTGCTCTTTAGGAGGTTGTGATGGCAAGCACAGTAGATCGTATTATAGAATGTGGTGTGGTAGCGGTATTAAGAGCAGACAATCCTGCTGTATTGATGGATGTGTCCAAAGCCCTACGCGACGGTGGCGTTGTGGCCATTGAAGTGACCATGACAGTGCCGGGTGCATTAAAAGTGATCGAAGAAGCCTCGGCGAAGATGACCGACACAATTATCGGCGTAGGATCAGTATTAGATCCAGAAACCGCTCGGGCAGCAATCTTGTCAGGCGCAGAATATGTAGTAAGCCCTATTTTAAATGTATCGGTCATTGAAATGACCAAGCGATATGGCAAAGCCATTATGCCTGCAGGGTTTACACCCACAGAGATTTTGACAGCGTGGCAAGCAGGTGCCGACGTGGTAAAAGTGTTCCCCGCAGGTGTGGGCGGTCCATCCTATTTTAAAGATGTGTTGGGGCCATTGCCACAGGTAAAAATGATGCCCACAGGCGGCGTAGATGCCACAACAACACCTCAGTTCATTAAGAATGGTGCCGTAGCTGTTGGTGCTGGCAGTGCAATGATAGACAAACAAGCGGTTGCCGATAAAGATTGGGCCAAGTTGACCGCCACCGCCAAATCATTTGTCGATGCAGTTTCAGAAGCAAGGGCATCGAAGTGAGCTTTACCATTGGCGTAGACTTGGGCGGCACGAATACACGTGCCGGATTGGTTGCAGATTCGGGTGACGTGATCGGACGTGCGCGGCGCCCCACAATATTAGACCAAGGTGCAGAAGTTGTCGTGCAAGGTATTGCAGACTGTGCGCGTGAAGCGGCCCAAGACGGCGGTATGTCTTTGGAAGATGTCGAGGGGGTTGGGGTGGGTTCACCCGGCCCCCTCGATCCATTTTCGGGTGTGATCATTTCACCAGAGAATTTGCCGTGTTTGCATGGGGTGCGTTTGAAAGATGATTTGGAAACACTTTTAGATCGCGCAGTTGTGGTAGATAACGACGCAAATATGGCGGCACTGGGAGAGCAGTGGTTGGGAGCGGGTAAAGGTGTGGATCATTTTTTGTGTGTGACACTTGGAACAGGTGTGGGCGGCGGCTGGGTAA
>JABIFK010000617.1 GCA_018650745.1 Candidatus Latescibacterota bacterium
GAATTGAAGAACTGATATTACAAGCCACCTTCAAGGCGAATTTGACAGGTTGTTCTTTGCTGGAGTAAAATTTCAAGGCGTGAGTCTCACTGGCGTCGAGATGCCCAGAACGGGTTTCGATGATGTTACGTTTGGTGCCAAAAAAACAGAGCCGATCACTGATACTGAATAGGAATAAAAAACACCCCAGCCAAGAATATTTGACTGGGGTGTTTTGTCTCTAAGATGGTGATTCAATCTATCTCAACCATGTTACAAAGGAACTTTAATTGTTACGCTCTAATTCCCTGCCCAACGTACCCCTTGTGTAATGACTTGCTGCATGGCTGGCCGTTCAAATGTATTGGGGCCATGCCCGAGCGTCGTATAGAACACCCGCCCGTCCCCATAGTTTTTCACCCAAGCCATAGGGTGTTGCTTGTCTGCCCATTCTGCCGTTGCCAACACGTGAATATCAGGATCCCATGCAGACATATAAATCTCGTCTTCCACTTCAAAATCTGCTACACCGCGCATAACGCGATGGTTTGCATCTCCAATATTGACAGTAAAAGTTAATCCCGGTGGATGCCAATTGGCGTGTCCGCCAATTAGGTCAACAGCCCGCCCACCAATCCACCATGCCGTACCGTGAATGCCCACCAAGCCTTTTCCACCCGACACAAAATCAAAAAGTCCGTCTTCTTGTTCAGATGTTAAATCGGGCACGCGCTTGCTCGAACCATCTGCTTGTTTCTCCGACCGCCGAAAACCCGTTCCAAAAACCAACACATCAAATCCATCCATCTTATCTGAATGCAAAATGGCTTTATCGTCTTCCAAAGTAACAGACAGATCATCCGCGTCCTTTAAAAAATCATAAATAACGTCTGCACTCTCATTGAATCGATGGTTCGGGCCTGACAACACAAGCACATTCATAACTGCCTCCTATAAGGTTTATTTTTGATAAATTTCAGGCTATCTTGCACAATCCAGAAATGCGAGGTATACTGTATTAGACAATCAAACACGAAACATTAACCGCATTTACCTCGTCAAAAGTTAGAAGTGTTTGTTACCAATCACGCCACATCGGGAGGGACGCTATGCAAACGCTGAAAGATGTAATCAAACGAGAAGACGAACGGGTCAACCTCAAGAATGGTGCCATCTGTATCTCAATCGTGGTCATCATCGTGTTTATGGCTTTTGGTCTCAGAGGGATGCACTTCGCTTTCGAGCAGTCTCCAGCAACAACACCAGTCACAACAGTCACAGCAGACGGCGAAGACACAAATTAATCCCCACGCGACTTACAAGGCCACAGGTTATCATCTGTGGCCTTTTTTTTATTTATTTTCGTCAGATACTTGCATCCCAAACCCCTGATCCTTCAAGAACCCGTCTAATTCAACGCGTTCGTGAAATCGCCCAGTTCGCCCAGCCATAACGCGCGTCCATCTCGGATCGCGATCATGCATATTTTGCGACTGATAAAATACCGTCATCGTTTCGTCATACTCGGTCATATAATCCTGATGCGTTTCATCATCCAAATAGTGCTCCGTGTGCAACACGGCCTTCAAAGGCAAACGCGGTTTGCAAGCAGGGTCTATTGCAGGATACCCAATACACAATCCCGCAACCGCATATACAAATGGTGGCAATCCCAACAACGCGCCCACAGCTTTGGGTTCATTGCGCATCGCCCCAATCATACAGATCCCCAATCCTATCGACTCTGCCGCCACGGTCACATTCTGCATAACCAATGCCACATCCACAGTGGCAATCAATAATGCTTCGGCATAATCGCCATCAAAACGTTCTCCACCGTGCATCACATTTGCCATTTGGTCACGATGCAAATCCGCACAAAAAACCAAAAAAGCAGCACATTGATGAATCTGTTTCTGATCGGCACAGAGTTTGGCCAACTCTTGTTTGCGCTGTTCATCAGCAACATGAATAATGCTGTAGGTTTGCAAATTACTCGACGTACTGGCACATTGCCCACATTCA
>JABIFK010000861.1 GCA_018650745.1 Candidatus Latescibacterota bacterium
CGAAGACTTAGCGGGGTATTATGCACAAATAGAGAACCTCGACGCCAACCTCGGGCGCATATTGGACACCCTTGAAGCAGAGGGCATGGCCGAGAACACCCATGTCATCTTCTTCTCTGACCACGGCGACTCCCACGGTTCACACGGACACTTTAGAAAAAGCAATCCCTATGAAGAAGCCGTGCGCATTCCCTGCATCGTTTTACCCGCAGGTGGACATCGCGTGCAAGAACAAAGCAATGCCCCTTTCAACCATGTCGATTTTGCGCCCACTTCGCTCGGTCTCTGTGGCATTGATGTGCCCAACTGGATGGAAGGCACCGACTTTTCCCACCACGTCATAACCGACCGCCCCACACCCCAAGAAGAACCCACCTCGGCCTACATTCAACAGTGTGTGCGCAAGCGGTTCCAAAGTGTGAACCGAACATGGCGTGGTATTCGCACCAACGACGGTTGGAAATACATCTGCCTCGAAGGCCAACCGTTGGTCCTTTTTGACCTCAACGAAGACCCTTACGAAACCCTCAACCTCGCATTTCTCGATACCCACAACGACAAACGAGAAGAACTACAAAGTGAACTTGCCGCTTGGATCGAAAAAACGGGTGATACATTCACTTTGCCAGAGGTATGATACGATTTATTGGGTGTTTGCAAAAAAATGAACGAGACGAAAAACAAGAGATGAAAAACAAACGCCCTCCATATGGCCTACAGAGAGCATTTTGTGTCAACACATATCTCTTAATTGATAATTGGTTTATTGCAACCATTTGGTTGTTTTCAACAACCAGAGCAATCAATATATTTCATATAAAAAATGCTGAAAGCCATTGAATCTTCATCAACCACAGTCTAAACATACGTAGATAAACCTATTCCAAGACACATAAACCAGTAATTATGCCACCTGTTTCTGAATGAGTAAACGCACTTTCAGATGGCCCTCTTTTTGCGGTATGGTTATATCTGTATTCCGTATAGATTGCGTAATCATCTCATATTGGAGATCGCATATGTTCAAAAGATTGATTTTATCCATCCTTTTCTGCCTCGTGGCTTTGAAAACCGCAAACGCGCAACAGACCGCAGAGCAAATGGCAGAGCCGTTAAAGCACAAAAACAAAGTGTATGTTGATGACGAAAGAAGCATGGTCTTTTGGCCCATGGCACTGCCCATGTGGATACGTCTGTCACCCTCACCAGAACCCGATGCCCCCTCGTATTTGTTACCCAAAATAGCACGTAACGCCACCATGGATACAGCAGCTTATAAAGAAGAAGGTATCCGACTTGATATCACAGGTCGTCAGTATATCAGATGGTTTAATTTTGTGACCAAAGATACCATTAGCTTGGGCTTTAACTCGGATGGTACGCCACCTCGAATTGATACACAGTTTAAAAACGCACCCAAATTTGAACAACAAGATCGCACTTTTTATGGTCAGGGACTGGCAGTGACTCTGACGCCAACCGATGGGGAAGGAGCAGGTGTAGCAGGAACCTATGTGTCGATAGATGGCGCACCCTTCGAACCCTACCAAGACCCCATGTTGTTTGCCGCTGAAAAAGACTACAACCTGCGATTTTATGCTGTTGACCAGGTCGGATATGCCAGTGAACCCCAAACAGTTATTTTCACTGTTGATTTGACAGCACCCGTTTCTCGTCATGAAACTCTGGGCAATTATCTGGAAAATATTCTTTCATCAGAAGCATCCATCCGCCTCACCAGCAGCGACAAAGGAACCTCCGCACAGATATTCTCTCATTTTGACGACCCATCGACCAGCCAATCCTATCGCAGTCAACCATTATCCCTCAATCAGTTACCAGACGGTGAACATGTTCTAACCTACTATGCCGAAGATCAGGTCAAGAACCGAGAACCCAACAATGTGTTTACCTTTTATCTCGACAAAACACCCCCCGAGGTCACACATACGATAAAAGGTGATCATCACATTGTGGATGATAAAATTTACGTTTCAACACGAACGCGGATTGGGCTTGCTGCAACCGATAATAAAATAGGCGTCGACCACATCGAATACCAAATCAATCAAGGCGCCTTCGAGAAATACACCGCACCCATTTCTATTCCCACAAAAGTGACCACCACAGCTTTTGAATATCGCGCCACAGATCGATTAAAAAATGAAAGTAAAAGCAACAAATTGTCTATTCACATGGATAATGAAACACCCAAAACCAGTCTGTCATTTACCGGACCACATTTTGAGCAACGTGGAAAAATCTGGGTAACCCAAAAAACGCGCATTTCAATTTCAAGCACAGACGCGCAATCTGATGTTCAAAATATCTACTATCGTATGGGCGCAGAACACACTTATTCTGAGCCTTTTACAATTGCCAATGAAGGTCCATCGAAGCTTGTCTATTGGAGCATTGATAATGTCAACAACCAAGAAGAAAAACTTGAAGCGATTCTGGTTGTTGATAACACACCGCCTCAGATTATCGAAACCTTTAGCATTACCAGCACACATTCAGCCCAAGAAAAGGACGGGGTATCTGCTCCAGCCTACCCTCGTAATACATCTATATTTTTAGGGTCTACAGACGCATCGTCCAGCACAGTTGGCATTTGGTATAAAATTAACGGTGCAAAAGAACAAGAATATGTCAAACCGCTCAATTTCAAAAATGAAGGACCCTATACAGTCGTGATTCGCACAAAAGACAGAGTTGAAAATACAACTCAAAAAACAATCCGTTTTGTCATTCAGGACTAATCATCAGTCCTCGCAACCCATTGTTTTAGAGACAATGATCATGTATAAAAGAATATTTTTGGTGCTGTGTTGTATTTGGGGAATCACTTCAATATCAGCCCAAGAACCTGGCCAATTGGCACCTCCTCATAAACATGAAAAACGCTTTTATACAAACCCCAAAGGCACGCTGTTTGTTGCACGCAATCTGCCTGTCTATTTGTCTCTGTCGCCCAGTATAAAGGCTGGATCCGATACACATTTGCTCAAAAGTGATGCTGAATATACCCATCCCATGTTTCTGGTCGAAGGATTAAACCGCATTGGCAATACAAAAGCAGTCGATCCTAAAACCAAAAAACCAGTACCGGGAACCGGAGCTTATTTTGAAGTCTATGGAGATGGCATACCTCCAAAAACCACAAGGACATTTTCTCAGGCACATCAACATGAAGACAAAAACACGATCTTTTTTGGCAAAGTATTGGACTATGCTCTTTCGAGCCAAGATGCTTTGTCGGGTGTTCAGAAAATCTATATATCGATAAATGGTGCTGAGTTTGAACCCTTTCAAAAAAACGTGACCCATTTCCCACGAGAGTCTTACTATCATGTGCGATATTATGCCGTTGACCAAGTCGGCAATATCGAAGAACCACACGATGACGAATTCTGGATTGATATGACAGCACCTTATACCACATTTTCAATTCAGGGTACATATGCGTTGAATAATTGGTCTTCAGATGTTGAGATTTCCCTGGCCAGCAGCGACAGCCTTTCGGGTGTTAAAGCTATTTATTATCAATTCGACTTGGGTGAGAAACACCCGTACACAGAGCCCGTAAAGGTGAGAGACCTTGAAGAAGGTGAACATGTATTTTACTTTTTTGCTGAAGATCACGTCGACAATGTAGAAACTGCGCAGACGTACACATTCTTTCACGACAGTACTCCACCTCAAATTGAAACGTCGATCATTGGCAACCATCATCAATTGGATAACACCATCTATGTTTCCGGCAATGCGCAAATCAAAATGGAGGCGACCGACAATCTTTCGGGCGTAAGCTCTATTCAATACGCAATGAATAACGGAGAGCAAAAAACCTATAAAGCGCCGTTTTTCTTACCCCCCAAAAGTGGGCTTCATGATGTTTTTTATCACCTGACGGATAAGGTAGGCAATGTCAGCAAAAAAAGAACACAAAAAGTCTATGTCGATCTCACTGCTCCCAAAACATCTTTTGATTTTTCGGATTCCTTTTTTAAAGAGCTTGAGACCTTTGTTATCACCCCGAATGGTGCGATAACACTCAGATCTGTGGATCTGGAATCCGGTATTCGAGAGATAAAATACAGCCTAAACGATGGACCACCTGAAATCTATACCGCACCGATTCGTTTTGAGACATTGGGAAAATTTCGTCTCACCTTTTATGCGGAAGACCATGTATCAAATGTTGAAGAACAGCATGTACTTGACATCAGAGTAGAGCCCGCTACAAACAAAATCACCACACCCGAAGGAATGCTACCGAGCAGTACAAAAGCGTGGTTCAACAAAAACGGGCAACTCATTGGCCCAACCGGATTACCCTTTTATTTGTATATTTCGGCATCTCCTGAAAGTACGGCCGAGACTTTTCTACTCGATCTGGGGTCTTCAACTTCTCAAGATTCTACAGGATTGTATTTTTCTCAAAAAGGTGAGAACCACATTCAGTTGCACACTTCTGCAGGGCAAGTTGCTGTAAAAGTGGATATTGATGGTGTGCCACCCATCACACAACCACAGTTTTTAGGTGCTCAAAAAAGTATACAGAACGCCACAACATATTATGGCTCCAATTTGCGCATTGCACTATTGGCACAAGATAGCGATAAAGGCGCCCAGGCCGGCCTCAAACAAACATTTTTGGCCATTGATGGATCCGATTTTATTCTTTATCAAGCGCCTCTTCAAAATTTCTCACGTGAAAAACCATATACCCTACACTATTATTCAACAGATCAAGTCGGCAATGTGGAATCGGTAAAAGAGGAATACTTTACAGTCGATACGACAATGCCTAAAACGTGGCATACAATCGAAGGTGAGTTTTATGGGCACTTCCTATCCCCCAAGACCGCAATCTCCTTATCGGCGAGTGACAATCTATCGGGCATTGCGTCCATATACTATGCCTTTGACGATGGCGAAGCACAGCCCTATCGGGGCAAGTTGACGGGCAAAACGCTAAATGCCCTTAGCGATGGACGCCACACGTTGCATTATTTTGCCCGCGACAATGTAGGCAATACAGAAGATGCCCAAACATTTGTTTTTCACTTGGATAAAGTACCCCCTGCAGTCAGTATCAACATCGAGGGAAATACATTTAAACAACGGGACACGCTTTTTGTAGCAGCAGACAGCCGCATACTGCTAAAAGCAGATGACATATCATTAGAAGCAAAATCTATTTTATATCAAATAGATGGCGGAACACCCAAAACATTCTCATCGTCTTTTGATTTGCCACAGAATCAAGGCATGCATTCTGTTACATATTACAGCACAGACATAGTTGGCAATGTCAGTGAAAAAAAGACACAAATGGTATATTTGGACCTTACGCCTCCCAAAACACAATGGGCACTTGAAGGCATGCAGATCCATGAAAACAACACGCTTTTTATCAATGCAAAAACGTCTGTTCTATTTTCCACAACCGATCAGGGATCAGGGGTCAAACACATTGGATACAAGATAGACAATGGTACCCTTAAGACGTATTCACATCCTCTAAGCCTAACCCAACACGGCATACACACAATCACGTATTATGCCACAGATCAGGTTAAGAATACGGAATCTAATAAGACACTCACCGTATTTGTCGACAAAACTGCACCACAAATTAACCTAACCTATAATGTTGAATCCAAAATGAGCATCGACAAAAAAATACGCGTGATTCCTCAAACGGCATTGATTTATATCCAAGCAGAAGAAACGGATACGGCCATTGATAAAATAACGTATTCGATTAATGGTGGCAGAGTGCAACTCTATCGCAAACCGCTGTCTAATTTCAAAAAAGGGGAAACCTTAAAAATCAAAATCATGGCAACGGACCGGCTTGAGAACCTCAGCAAAAAGGAGATCTCTTTGTGGGTCGAATAATCAAAACGATTCTATTTGTTCCTATCAGTATTTTTTTAATTTTAACTTCCGGCGTGTACGGTCAGGAAGATTCTCTAAGTGTCAACACGTGGCAGGTTCACAACTTTTCACCTAAAGAATACAATGCCCCACCACGAAACTGGGCAACAGTACAAGACCATCGTGGGGTAATGTATTTTGGAAACAGTGCGGGTGTACTTGAATTTGACAGCACCGTTTGGCGATTGATTTCTTTGCCAAACAACTCGGCAGCTTTTTCTATGGCCGTGGCAAAGTCGGGCAGAATTTATGTGGGTGGAAAAGGAGAAATTGGCTATCTGGCTCCAAATGCAAATGGTCAGATGGTTTATACATCGCTGGTGCAACTCATCCCTGAGCCATTTCGTTCCTTTGGCGGATCGATAGTACAAACACGTGTCCTACCTGATGGCATTGCTTTTTTATCGGATGGGTATTTGTTCATGTTTCGCAATGGGCAAATAGATGTCATTGAATCTCAAGACCTCTTTTTCAGTTGTGCCTATGCTGCGGGTTCACTCTTTGCCATTGATGGTGCTCTGGGGTTGTCCCGTATATCAGGCAACGAAATGCAACCCATTAAGGGTGGCGAATTGCTGCGTTCGTATGTCCTATTTGCCAATGCTGAAGATCAATTGTATATGGTAGATTTTCAAGCAGGTCTCATCGTTTACGACCCGTCACAACAGGGA
>JABIFK010000929.1 GCA_018650745.1 Candidatus Latescibacterota bacterium
GCCATAAACAATCTCCATCCAATAAATTTGTCCTACTAGGTTTGGGTTTTGACATCTCTACTCAATGACTCAAAAAGAGCAATTACACGCTGGTAGTCTTCGGGTGTGTTAATATTTTCGAAGGATAAGAGTTGAGGATCTATTTCCCTCACGCTATTCTCGGAAACCCAACGCGTATCAACCCGATTCAAGAGCGCCCGGAGACTCCTCTGCCCATTTTCCAACATTTCAGTTACAATCGACAGAATGCTGGTGGCATATACCGCCGCAAGGGGTTGGGGAAAACCCGAAATCTGTGGGACAAGCGCTTGTCCCACTACAAAATCATCCAATAACCATGAAACCAATTCAGGCCTCATCAGTGGCGCATCGCAACTAGACACAAATGTTTGCGTCACCTGGGGTGGCAAAGCCATTAAGCCAGCTTGCAACCCATGTAAGGGGCCTTGTCCGCCTACCGAATCATAAGCCCAAATAACCTCTTCAACGTCTGCGGGGTGTTTGTCTTGAGAAGCACATACCACAACAACAGTATCCAACAAAGGTCTTAAGCTGCGCAACATATGCTGCAAAATTGTTTCCTCACCAATCGGCAAATTGCTTTTTGGTGTTCCCATCCGTTTACTCTGGCCACCCGCTAATATGATGATAGCACTATCACCTGAAAACTTGCTCATATATAAAACACCTAAGAACATAATTGTAATACAAAAAGCTTGTTCTTGCGTTGACAAATTTGAACGATCTGCCAGAATAATTCACACCCGACAGCAAGGTAAGCACACCATAAAGAATTGTCTAAAGATAAAGTACTGGTCGCTCAAATTCTGAAGACCAGCATGCAAATAACTCATAGCCCTCTTTTCAGTTAGGTAAAAAAACACCTATTGCCTATCTTCTTAACAGCCTGACCACAAAATGAGTTGACGTGGTCTCAATTTCCGAGTATCATAAAATTTATATCCGCAGCTCATTAACCATCCCAGAAAGTTCCTTTGTTACACCCATGGCAGATGAACCGAATGCACCGCCTCAGGACCGCACATACAAAGTACTCTTGGCACAGAATGACCCTCAAGACCGCAGCTTCACACGTACATTCCTCCAAATTGTTGGGGGATATGAAGTCATTGACGCAGCGGATGGAATTGGGGTTATCAAACAGATCAAGCAAAGACCAGATATCATTTTGTTAGATACAGTTGCTCAAGGCAAATTTTTGCAGGCCCTTGAAATCATTCGACGCAGCAAAGCCTTGCAAGCTATTCCAATTGCCATCTACAGCAATGAGCAACAAAAGCTGCCCGAGTGCATTAAGAAAGGCGCAGATGGATTTATTGTAAAACCCACTTCGCCAAGTGCTCTCTTAGCAAAATTATGGAAACTGCTGGGTTCAGAAAGCCAAAAAGCAGCATCGGCAGCAGGATTTTCTGACAAATACAAACGTGACCTAAGTCAAATAGAGAACCTGCCAACCCTACCCGTGGTCTATACTGAAGTAGATCAACTCTGCAAAAACCCCGATGTCAGTGCAGACCAGTTGAGCAAAGTCATTGAGACAGATCCCTCAATATCACTCAAATTACTGAGTTTGGCCAATTCTGCTTTTTTTGGATTCAGTCGAAAGATCACCTCCATCCGCGACGCCGTTTCACTCTTGGGCAACCAAACCGTCCAAAACACCATTTTGAATATCGCGGTATTTGAAGCGACAAAAGATTTAGAAAACACAGCAGGACTTGATAAGGGTGAATTCTGGGTACATTCATCGGCGGTTGGATCAACAGCACGATACCTGGCCGAAGCACTCAAATTAGACCGACCTGAGAGTTATACCGCAGGGATCATCCACGATATGGGCAAGATAATCATGGATGCCCTTTATTCTGATTTTTATACAGAAGTCCTACAAAAAGTGGAAAAAGAAAATATATCTATACTCAAAGCCGAAGAAGATGTTATTGGACTAGATCACGGCGAAATTGGCAAAGAACTGTGCGAAAGCTGGCAATTACCCCAAGAACTCATTGAGGCCGTTGCTTATCACCATCGTCCAAGCAGCGCTGAGAAAGATTCTCAAATCGCCAGTTTGGTAAATATTGGTGATGCAATAGCTCGAAAACTCGGTGTCGGTTCAGGCGGAGACGCTACGGTCCCAGAACCTCATCCGGCCGCATTAAAAAAACTAGATATAACCCTCGAACAGCTCCAAGAATGGGAAGAAGACATAAAAGCAGCCGTCGATCGAGACAAATCCATTCTGTCTATTTTGCAAAAATAAAGGAAAGATGAAAGTCATGGCAGACAAGCCGGACACACCCGAAGCAGCAAGCAAACCAAAAGCACTCATTGTTGACAAAAAATTTAAGCCTGAAGATTTGCGGATTCCACGAAATCAGGCATATGTCAGAGACTTGGGCCAATGTCTCAAAATCTACCAAGCTTGGGGCTTCGATATCATTTGGGTCGACTCTGGGGTTGACACAATGAAGGCTTTGAAGCAGTACAAAGACGACATCAAGGCTGTTATTATTGAAGCCCACGTCCCAGGAGGCGGCATTACTGTCGCTCGCTTACTTCGGTTTAAACCCGAATGTAAAAAAATTCCAGTGTTCTTAATGTCACAACACCTATCTCAAGCAGACCTAGACGAAGGCAAACGTTTAGGTGTTCTTGATTGCCTCCTTCGTCCGTTTGACAATTTGAAGGCATTGCAAGAGCGACTTCAACAGGGTGCCAAAACGCAGAGCATGATTGCCGAGCAAGAGAAAGACATCGACCCAAGAACACATATTATCAAAGAACTTGATAAAATAACAAACTTGCCGGCAATGCCCACAGTTTATAACGAAATCGAAAAACTCTCCAGAGACCCCGATTCCAGCACAGAACAATACAGCCAAATCATAGAACTCGACCCTGGCATCACAGCACAAATGCTTCGACTTTGCAACTCTTCCGTTTTTGCTTTTAACCGGAAGATCACTTCAATTAATGATGCAGTGAACCTCTTGGGCTTGCAGACTGTTATCGATTTTGTGCGCACATTGTCTGTGGTTGGCGCATTCAAAGGCAAAGCAACTGCTTTTGATGGCACCGAGTTCTGGAAGCATTGTATTGCAGTTGGCGTGACAGCCAAACTACTTGCAGAAAAGGCGGAGTTCAGTTCTCGGATTGACATCGGTCAAGAAGACCCTTTTATGGCTGGCATGGTACACGATATTGGCAAGCAGGTTTTGGGGCATTTCTTCAATGAGATGTTTCAAATGGTCACCGCCGAGATCAAAGCAGGCCAATCTATGTTCGAAGTCGAGCAAGATGTCTTAGGCTTAGACCATCAGAAAGTGGGTGAAGCTTTGGCCTCGAAATGGCAATTGCCAGACGGTTTGATCGAAGTCATCGGCCAACATCACAATCCCACATCAGATTCTAAACCTATGACACATTTGGTTCATTTGTCCAATATGTGTAGCAAACAGACCAACTTTGTTTTCGGTGAACGCTCTCCTGCTATCGCATTTTCGCAAGCAACCCTAGCAATGTTAGAGATGGATGAGGAGACCCTGTTGGCGACCATTAAAGAGTTAGAACCAACTATTCGCAGCCAAGTAACGGATACATTCTCTGCTATTTTTGCCTAAACAATAGCACTATAAATAGAAGAAGCACGGCATTTAAAATGCCGTGCTTTTTTTTATTTTTTGCCTGCTGCGATTGCCTCTTTACGACGCAGTTTAAGCCTTTTTTGTCGTCGTTGCCGTTTCCGACGCAATTCTCGCCGACGTTCTGTTCCAGCCATAAATCCTCCCTTATTTAAGTGATCCTAAAGTAAAACCAACACTAAATTGAAGCGCACTGTTTTGTTCATCATCTGCGATAACCAATTTCAATTCACCAAACCATCCCAATCCTGTGCCCAATTTCCGTTGAAATCC
>JABIFK010000862.1 GCA_018650745.1 Candidatus Latescibacterota bacterium
ATCATGCTTTTGGCATGCTTGCATAAAAAATGGCTGTTATGTTTGGCTTTGGTTTTGTGCGCTTCCGGTTTGGCTTCGGCACAATTTGTGCCAGAGTTTGAACCACAAGCCTCAAGGCTCAAAGACATTGGTAGCGTACAAACGCTTCAAGAGGTGCAGTTGATCGGTTATGGTCTTGTTGTGGGATTAGAAGGTGTGGGTGACGGACGAGGTGCGCCTTATTCTGCACAGGCTTTGGCCAATTTGATGCGTAACATGGGGGTTGAGGTTGACCCCGCTACGATTCGTGCAAACAATGCCGCTTCGGTTTTGGTTACAGCTAAGATCAATCCTTTTACACGTGTGGGTTCCAAAATTGATGTGACGGTTTCTTCTGTCGGTGATGCCGCAAGTTTACAAGGAGGCATTTTGGTAATGACAGAATTACGGGCGGCACCACCCAATGGACCTGTTTTTGCAATTGCACAAGGCCCTATTTCTATTGGTGGATTTAATGTGGATGCTGGTGGTGGTGGTTCTGTTACCAAAAATCATCCTGTCGTTGGGCGTGTCCCCAATGGGGCCATTATTCAACAAGAGATGATCGCACCCGGCGAAATTGCAGGGTCACTGACCATCACTGTGGGTGATCCAGATTATACAACGGTTGCGCGCTTGGCTCGATCTATTGATATCCGCTTTGGTGCACGTATCGCAACAGCTTTAGACAAAGGTACTGTTCAGGTTCGTGTGCCTCGCGATTATCAAAACCCTGGTCGATTTATCGATTTTGTTTCTCAGCTTGAAAATGTTTCTGTGGTTACAGATGTGAATGCACGCGTGGTCGTAAATGAGCGCACAGGCACGATCATTGCCGGACAACACGTTGCTATTGCAGAAGTGGCGATTGCACATGGCAGTTTGAGTATTTCCATTGGGGCTGATGAGAATATCAATGTTGGTGGCGGTGGCGGTGGGGGTGGGCCTCAGGCAAATTTGCAATTGGCCGGTGGCATTGATGTCGAAGAAGAAAAACCACGCATGCTGGCATTGCCGCCAACGTCGAGTGTGAGTGATGTGGCAAAGGCATTAAATGCACTTAAGGTAACCCCACGTGATATCATTGCCATTTTCCAGTCTTTAAAAGCGGCTGGAGCATTATAAGCAGAATTGATTATCCAGTAGAGAGGCATAAATGAACGGCATACCCCTCAATCCCCTAACTAGTGACATGAGCCTCCCCATTCAGGCCAAAAATGCGCAAAGCTTCATGGGGTTGCAGAAACCAGATAAAAGTGAAGGCATGGCGCTTCATAAAAAATCTGATGTTGGCAACTTGATGGGCAAAACAGATGATTCTGATGCCTTGCGAGAAGCCGCTAAGGCATTTGAAGCGGTGTTTATGTCGCAGTTGATGAAGCAGATGCGGTCAACGATACACAAAGAAGAGATGTTTCATGGTGGAGCAGGGGAAGATATTTTTACAGAAATGCTGGATGAAAAATTCGCAGAAAAGATGTCTGTTCGTGGAACAGGCATTGCAGATATGTTGTATCGCCAATTGAGTCGACAGTATGGGATTGGAGAATCCGACGAAAACGGTTTGCCCGGAACAAATGGCCCTGGTAATGCTTTACAACAAAAGATGCAGCAATTACAGAAACAAATAGACAAAAAAGAACCGCAGCCAATGTCGATGAATATATAAATCTCTGTTCATCTTACAATTGGGAAGAAATTGCTTTGGACTCTTCTCGGCATAAGCGGTATACGCACTCACCACGGATGGGTTGGAGGATTAGGCTTTGAACGATTATTACACATATCTGATAGAATTGCTCGAAAAGGAGATGGGCACATTTCGGTTGATGTTGTCGGCACTTGAGGCAGAGCAAAAAGCCCTAATTGCCAATGATGTTCATGGTTTGGACGAGGCCGTCGAGACACAAAAAGCTTTGGTGCAACGTGCAGCCACACAAGAGCAAGCCCGTGTGAAAATTATCCAGCAGATGGCGCCGATGCTACAAGAAGATCCCAATACGCTGACGTTGCGTCGGTTGATTGAGTTGGCAGATGCTTCTTTTTCTGAGCGTATGGCAACACAAAGAGAAGAGTTGATCGCGTTGCAAGATCAACTGCGCAAAACCAATCGGCAAAATTCAGTGCTGCTCAAACAGTCGATGAGATATGTCGACAAAAGTTTGCTCATTTTAACAGGTGGCACACCCATGGGCAATCGATATGTCAAATCTGGCAGAGCAGATGCATCATCGGCTTCTTTGCAAGGTGTTGTCAATCAAGTGGTCTGATTATTTTTCAGCGTTCAGTCATCGAATGCTTCTGTGATGGATCGCTGATGCAGGAATACATCCCGGCCCCATCGGGACGCCAAATGTTCGGGTAGTGGCTACCCCACCCTTTTTGCCCGCCCGAACATTTGGCTATTTTGAAAGGTTGTTGCAGTGCCCTCATTAGGTTCAGCACTCCAAATTGGCAGAAGTGCCCTTAACGCACAGCAAGTGGGTTTGAACACGGTTGGCAACAACATTGCCAACGTGAACACACCTGGTTATGCGCGTAAAAATACGGTGCTTGCTGGCGATTCGACCGTTAATGGTGGCGTGGGCGGTGGTGTGCGGGTTGCGGGGCTTACGCGTCAACGCGATCAGTTTTTAGACAGTCAGTTTCGATTTGCGGGTGGGCAATTAGGGAGCTTAGAGGTAAAGAATCGATTGATGGGCACCATAGAGTCGATTTTTACCGAGTTGGCGGGGGGCGGGTCTTCGGAGACCAGTGCCATTTTTAATCAGGCATCGGGGGCAGCGCTTAGTGGTGGATTTAATCGGTTTTTCAACGGTTTTCAAGATTTAGCAAATGATCCAGGAAGCACAGCAGCCCGTGCACAAGTGCGCGAAGAGGCTCGTTTTATA
Organism: Candidatus Latescibacterota bacterium; assembly: GCA_018650745.1. Taxonomy (GTDB): domain Bacteria; phylum Latescibacterota; class UBA2968; order UBA2968; family UBA2968; genus JABIFK01. Next base: position 2,910 of record JABIFK010000862.1, read on the forward strand.
ACAGAGCAGTTTCATCGCATGCACGACCAATTGACGGACCTGCGCGCGGAGATTGATACGGAAGTCAAGGATACGATTCGCGACGTAAACAGAATTACAGAAGATATCGCAAGTTTAAATGAGCGTATTTTATCGATCAAAGCGAACCCAACAGATGTTGCAGGTAACTTAGATGATGAGCGAGACAGACTTATAGACGAGTTATCAAGTTTGATTGATGCGCGTGTACGTGAAGAAACCGATGGTACATTAACGGTGAGCGGTGCCGCTGGAGCAGGTGTGTTGTTGGTCGATGCTGCATTGTCTGTGCCATTGGTCATTCGCCCGGTTGTGCGAGGGGATGCGAGTGTGTCAGATATCACGCTTGCTGCTACCGGACTGAATTTGCTGGTGACAAAAGGGAAACTCAGTGGGTTGATAGATGTGCGCGATAATGCAATTTTGAGCTACAAAGAGAGCTTAGATGAACTCGCAGTCCATTTTGTGGGCCAGGTCAATACGGTTCATGGCACAGGGTTTGGTTTGGATGACAGTTCTGGCAATTTCTTTTTTGAGCCCACGTTGGTCAATGCACGTGAAATTCGGTTGTCTACCGAAGTGGCTGGCGACTTGAATAAAATTGCAACCTCGGGGCCCAACGCAACCAACCCCAATATCTCTGCAGGCGCGGGAGATGGTTCGGTCGCACAGGCCATTGCAGATTTGCAGCATGCACGTACTTTGGGTGGTGGCACCCAAACGATTGAAGAACATTATAGCCAATTTATAGGTCAGATTGGTGCAGAAGCTGGTGAGGTGATCGCCGATCTAAACGCCCAAACTCTGGTTATGGAACAGGTTTCTAATCGGCGTGAAAATGTGCGCGGTGTTTCAATTAATGAAGAAGCCAGTGATTTAATTTTGTTTCAACGGGCTTATCAGGCAGCCGCACGTATCATTTCAGTGGTTGATGAGATGTATCAATCGGTGTTAAATATGTAGATGTTGATGTATTGGTTTTTTTTTGGCATTTTAGTGATTCAATCGAATGACTTAAGTCAAATGTTTTATGGCCCTTGAATTAATTGGCTATTTTTCCTATAATTCGCAGAAGGATAGGTGATCCATGCGCGTCGCAGACTCTGTCACGTCAGGCACCGTAAGTGCAAATCTGAACCGATCTTTTGGGCGTATTCATAAATTTCAGACTCAATTGTCGTCGGGCACACTCATTCAAAACGCCTCTGATGATCCGCAAGGTGCTGCTAAATCATTGATTTTGCGTAGCAATATCCGCAATGTTGAGCAGTATCAACGGAATATCAATGATGGTTTGGGGCACATGGATTTTGCAGATTCTGTGCTTAATGACTTGGTTTCTGCCGTTACTGAAGTTCGTGGTATAGCCATTCAAGGCGCAAGTGATACGGTTAATGCGCAAGATCGCGAAATTTTGGCTAAGCAAGTAAACGAGGTTTTAGAATTTTCGCTGGGATTGAGTCATTCGAAGTTTCGAGGTGAGTTTGTTTTTGCCGGTACTGAAACTTCCGAAATCCCCTATGAACCTGCCCGAGATGCCGCAGGAAGCATTACCTCGGTCGGTCGAACATTGCGACACAGTGTTGGATTTACAGACAGCACAACGGCTGTGGGCACCTTGCAAAGTTTGCCAACGCCACCGGCTGGAAATGTGACCATTGGCAATCAAGTGGTTGCCATCGATTTGGCCACAGATTCATTAACGGATATTAAGACAAAGATTGATGCGGCAGCCCCAACGGGTGTGAGTGTTACCATTGATGAAACGATATTGAATGGGGCTTCGGTTTTTCGATTGAAAATTAATGGTACAAGCACTGCTGTTGATGACAACAATGTCTTGGCCAGGTTGGGTATTGATAATATTGATACGACCAACGGCATTTTTCGGGCTGTTGATGACAATATCAAAGTGCAATTGAATGTTGCAGGACAAGACGTTTTTGAAGGTGCTCAAAACCCGTTTACTGCTTTGATTACATTGCGTGATTCGTTGATAAATGACGATAAAGAAGGCATTCGCCGGTCAATTACAGATTTAGAAGCCGCGCGCTCTCATATTTCTGACGCGCGGGGTGTTTTGGGAGCACGGACCAACCGTGTGGAGCTTGCTCGGGGTTTGTTGGAACGGTTTGAAGTGGAGTTGGCGGAGACGCTGTCCAATACTGAAGATGTAGATTTGGCAGAAACCGTGATGAATTTGCAAAGAGAACAAAGCGCATTTCAAGCGGCCTTGATTACAGGGCAAACAGTGAATCAACCCACTTTGATGGACTTTCTTGGTTAATCTTTAAAGCGTCGCGTATGTAGTGGTCGACGTTTCATTTGTTTATTGGGATCGGAATGCATGGCTGAAGATGTGATTCATTTTACACATGTTCGTTTTGGTGATCAGGAAGTTGCACGGGATAAGGTGATTCATTTTCCTGACGGCATTCCTGGGTTTGAGGCGTATAAGGTATACGCGCTTTTTGACGACCCCGATAGTGAGCCTTTTCAGTGGCTTTTGTCAACCGACAACCCGCGTTTGGGTTTTGTGGTGGTCAATCCATTGTTTGTTTGGGCCGACTATGATCCTAAAATTTCTCGCGATGATCTCAAAACGTTGGAGGTTGAAAAACCAGAAGACATCCTTCTTTTTTGTATTGTGACTTTGGCTGATGACCCCGCACATGTAACGGTAAATTTAAGTGGTCCGCTTGTGGTCAACTCGGTCAAACACAAAGCCAGGCAACTGGCACTTCTCGACGATCGGTACGTCACCAAACACAAGATCCTGGATGCCATTCAAAAGGCGTAGGATCAGGGAGCTTTATTTGTGCTCGTTTTAACACGGAAGTTAGGCGAGAGCATTGTTATCGGCAATAATGTGCGGGTAACAGTTCTCGAAATGCAAGGTAAGCAAATTCGCCTGGGCATAGAGGCACCGCCAGAGGTGTCTGTGCATCGGGGAGAAGTGTACGAGCGCATTGAGGCAGAAAATCGTCTGGCGGCTGAAACTGCAAATACCGATTTGAAGGGCTTAGCACAAGTTTGGAAATTGAAGGGTGGACCGATAAAGTAGTTCCATATGTTGTCCTTACCTAAAATGCCTGCTTCAAATTAATTCCTCCAGAGATTGTTTTTCCTGCCGATATGTAAGAGCAGAGGGTTTCGCCCTCTCGTTATCCTTGATTGATCTCCTACCCCAAATATCAGTATTCAGTGACCTATGGCCAGCAAATCTCATTTGCAGGCTGGTCTTTTATATTGAATTCCGATTGTGTTAAATTCCCAATTTCTAATCGCTTAGACCCATTCCAAGTTGTTCATACTACTCTTTATTATCTTTCTAAAAATCTGCAAATGATTTATTGATGAGGTGGATTATGCAGACGCCCCGCGTTCTGACGTTTAATTGGCACGATCCCTATTTACACATGTTTGCCCAAACGGGTTTTGAAGTTTTGGTTGGCGATTGGATGCACCGCGCCGATGGCACAACGGGATGGGATTTACAAAAGCGTCCGTTGCCCGAAAATTTGACATTGCTCAAACAATCATCTGAAGCGGCTCATGTTTTAAAATCGGGTGGGTGCGATGTTGTGATTTGCCACACGTTACAGGATTTGGCTTTTGTGGCCCCCTTTGATGTGCCAACCGTGTACCTGAC
>JABIFK010000397.1 GCA_018650745.1 Candidatus Latescibacterota bacterium
ATAGCGTTTAAGGTTTCTTCGGTCACATTAAAAATACCCACCCCCAAATACCCAAATGGAATAATCCACAAATACCGGGTCACCTCGACAACCACATCGGGTTCCAAGCTAAAAATGCGTGCGATGGGATCAATAAACACACGCAAGGCAAGAAGTGCCAGCACACTCCACAAAATGGCAAAGCCATATGCATAATTGCGTCCTTTTTGCACCCGACCAAACTCACCAGCCCCCCAATTTTGCCCAGCAAAAGGCACCAACCCCGAGCAAACCGCAAACACGGGAATCAGTGCAAAAGCAGTCACCCGCGATCCAGCCCCCCACGCCGCCACAGACGCAGGTCCATAAGAAGCAATCAAACGTGTTACAACACCCAATCCCATCGGCTGCATCATATTGGTTGCGGCTACTGGAATGGCCAATGCACCTATTTCCTTCCAAGATTGCCACACATCACGCAAACTGGGCGTTTTAAAATCTAACAACCGCTCTCTAAAATGCAGAATTAAGAGCGATGCCACCAATGTGGTTGCTCGTGCAAGCACCGTTGCAAAAGCAGCACCCTTTAGTTCCCAACGCGGAAACCCCCAAACCCCAAAAATAAACAAAGGGTCAAGCACAAAATTCAACCCCGTTGCACCCACCATAATCAAAGCCGGAAATGTGGTATCGCCCGTAGATCGAATGGCCGAATTGGCAACCATAGGAATCACCAGACACACCATACCGGGGTACCAAATAAGCATATAATCACGAATCAGAGGCAACAAATCAGGTGATGCGCCCAACAACAAAAACAAAGGATCAATTGTCACCATTCCTACAGTCGCACAGATTAAAACAGTCAAGAAAGACAACGTCAAACTGTCTGAAGACAATCGCCGAATTTGGGTTTCATCCCCCTGACCAATCGCCCGTGAAACCACTGAAATGGTTGCCGTGCCCAATCCCATAGCAATGCCCATCATCACCATCACCACGGGAAAAGTAAAACTCATGGCCGCCAATTCTTGTGTGCCCAACTGAGACACAAAATAAGTATCACCCAAGTTAAATGCGATCACAGAAAAAAGACCACCGACCATAGGTGCAGACAATTTTGTAAGTGTGCGTACAACCGACCCCTGTGTTAATCGTGCTGGTGTTGCCATAAAATCCCTTTATCTTTTAAAACCCAAAGGCGATACTTCATTTACAAAAAGTATGCCCTTAAACATATATCATTTCACCAAATCAACCAGAGGATATTTCCATGTCTATCCAAATCATTCGCAGTGAGCACAATCCCATTATCACACCCGAAAGTGATGAACGCATCTTAAGCAATATCAATGGGCCTTCTCTTGTTCGCGTTCCGGATTGGGTTGAAAACCCATTGGGTCAATATTATCTTTACTTTGCGCACCACCAAGGCAAATTCATCCGCATGGCCTATGCCAATCACGTGTTGGGCCCTTACACCGTTTACACACCCGGTGTGATGGCCATCGAAAACACACCCATCATCAGGCACATTGCCTCACCCGACGTGCACATTGATCACGACAATCAAAAAATCTACATGATTTATCACGGCAGTGGTTTTGAAGGTGAAAAACCCGACTACATCGGTCAGCTCAGCCTCTACGCTGAATCACAGAACGGACTCTCGTTTCAATCTGAAGAAACATGCTTAGGTCCATCTTATATGCGCGTCTTTAACTGGGACGGCTACACATATGGCTTTGGTGCAGGAGGCGGTCGTAACCTGTGGCGTACTAAAAATATCCACACACTCTTTGAAACAGGCCCTCAGCTCCCTATCGAAAATGAAGACTTCACCGATCTCACAGACACAAGTAAAAACATCGACCGAGGCGTTTATCGCACACGCCATCCAGGACTTCATTTGCAAGGTCACGAACTCGACATTTACTACAGCAATGTAGGTGACCATCCCGAACGCATCAAACGCACCACCATAGACCTACGCCCCGATTGGACAGAGTGGAAAGGATCTACACCCGTTGAAATACTACGCACAGAAACCGATTATGAAGGCGTTGACCAACCAGACGAACCCTCCAGTGGGGGCGCTTCTCACGATCCCGTTCATCAGGTGCGCGATCCATATGTCTTCACCGAAGGCAAACACAAATACCTCGTCTATTCTGTGGCAGGAGAAAAGGGCTTAGGCATCGCTGAAATAACAGAATAGAAACCAACACCAATAGAAACCGACACATATTCCAAGCCAGCAGGAGATATATCATGAAGTTTTGTGTGATCATCCTCTTACTCTGTCTACATTGTGCAACACCCTCTGCAAGTTATGCCGACTGGAACCCATTTAAAAAAGACAAAAAAGAGAAAAAGTCAGAACACAATAAAGTTGCCGAAACCATTGTCACCTTCAAACGTCAAGACCCCGACCTTAAGGAATTCTTTAGCAAAGCCTATGGGTATGCCGTGTTTCCAACGGTCGGCAAAGGTGGCATCGGCATTGGCGGCGCATATGGCAAAGGTGAAGTCTATCAAAAAGGAACATTAATTGGTAAGACATCTCTGAAACAAGTGAGTTTTGGGCTTCAATTTGGTGGACAGGCTTACAGTGAAATCATCTTCTTCAAAGACAAAAAAGCATTGGAACAGTTTACCAGTGGCAGCTATGAACTCAGTGCCCAAGCCTCGGCCGTTGCCGTAAAGGCCGGTGCATCTACCGATGCGGTTTATAACAACGGCATGGCCGTTTTTACAATGGCAAAAGGCGGGTTGATGTATGAAGCGACGGTTGCGGGGCAGAAATTCTCTTATGACGTGTTAAATAAACAAGAAGACGAAGAGAAATAACCCTCCGTAATGATCAAACGGACTTGGATAACACATTCAAGTCCGTTTTTGTATGGGTTGCATATCTGGCAATTTCAATGTAATATTAAACCTTAGAGCAAGGGTTAAAACCATCTAAAATGACATATTTGGGGAGAAACATGGGATACACGGAACAAGTACGCGAATTTACCAAAGCCTGCAACGATGAACTACCTGCAACACCACAAGAAATGACCACCGAAGGCATTGCGTTTATTCGCAAAATGGTCAATGATGAAATGGATGAATTGGAAGAATCGAAAAACGTCACCGAACAAGCCGACGCACTTGTGGATGCCATCTATTACATCTGTGATTTTGCGGTCAGAAATGGCATCAACCTCGACCCCCTATTTGATATCGTACATGGTGCCAACATGCAAAAAGTTGTCGATGGCAAAGTCATTCGCCGCGACGACGGTAAAATTCTCAAACCCGAAGGCTGGCAAGACCCAGCTCCCAAGCTCAATGCCGAAACGGCACGTCAACAAAATGAAGGCAGCTTTAAGGCATAGATACCCTCTCTCAACAAGAACACCTCTCACAAAGGAATCAGGCCATGCTCTTTCGCCTCTTTGCAGCAATCGCCATCTTTGTCTTTGCATTGATTGGTACCGCCGTTGGAAATGTATTGCGTGTGACACTCGACAAGAAATACCGTAAAAAATACATCACCCCAGACACAGATGACCTCATCATCACCGGTGTCATCAGCAACGGATTGATAGCCGTTGTCATTGCCCTGCTCACGGGCGGCCGTCGTTTGTGGTGTGCATTTATCAGTGGCGCAATATTGACGTTCGTTTTTGGTGATCGTTTAGACCAAAACCCAGACGAACTCTTGGGTCTCTTTAAATCCAAACAAACAGAAGACGCAGAAGAAGACGCAGAAGAAGAAACCTCTGAGCAAACAAAATTGGAAACAAACGGCACAGCACACCCGTCAGAAACAATTCCCACACATGATGTCACACCCACAGAGGCAGAATCGTAAAAACGGGAACATCGCCTGTCCATAAAACATTAAAAAATAAAAAAGGGCGACCGAATACAATTTCGATCGCCCTTTTTCTTTTTCTAAACACCATTATTTCTTCAACCACTCTCCAAAAGATTTCCTAAACTTCTGCACCTTTGGGTTAACCACCATCATACAATACGGTTGATTTGGGTTCTCATTAAAATAATTCTGATGATAGTCTTCCGCAGGATAATACACATCCAAAGCGGCAATCTCTGTCACAATCGGATTGGGCCATAGATCCGACGCTTCGGTTTCTGCCAGCGACTTTTCCGCAATTTCTTTTTGCTGTTCGTTGTGATAAAAAATTGAGGACCGATACTGTGTGCCTGCGTCATTCCCTTGCCGATTCAACGTAGTCGGATCGTGCGTGTGCCAGAAAATCATCAAAATGTCTTCAAAAGAAATCACACTTGGGTCAAATGTAATCTGCGTCACTTCAGCATGACCTGTCGTTCCTGTGCAAATCTGTTTATAGGTCGGGTTTTCCGTCTGTCCCCCCGTATAGCCCGACTCAACTTTGTGCACACCCTTCACATCTTGAAACACCGCCTCCACGCACCAAAAGCACCCTGCGCCGAGTGTGGCAATTTCCACATTGTCAGACATTGGCATCTCCTCTATAGATATTCCCTTTGTAGGTTGGTCTTGTGTCCAAACATAACCAAAACTCAGCCCCACGACCAGCAGCAGTCCCACAATTAATCGCAATCGATTCAATTTCAAAAAAACCTCTCTACGAAATCACAACCGTCTTTTCTTCTTCACTGACCCGGAAGCTCAATCGAGCGATATAAGCCTCTTCTGTTGGCAATCCGTGTTGTGTATACGGATTGTGTGGAATAAGCGGATAATCCAATACAGCACCCGTGGGCACGTCAAAAGATCGCTCGCGCCACACAAGACCTTCGTCACCAAAGCGGTGATTGATCATTGCCAAAGGCAACACATCGAGAGATGTATCACCCAATTGAATGATCTCATCCTTTTTGAACGCCAACATCAAACCAAATTCATAATCTGCGTCGGCCCCTTCCGTCAACAAACGTGCACGCACACAACACTTATTGTCTTCAACAGACAGGGAGACTTGAACCTGATCTGTACCAAAAACATACACACTCACAACCTCGGTATCGCTTTGTTCTACGCACTCGGCAAAATCAGGAATGTATGACCGCCCAGAATCAATACGTCTGACCGTAGAAAAACGCGGCATATACTTACTGTTCCCAGCGCCCACCAAATAACCACTCTCAGAATGATAAATTTCAACAAAATTTTGAGCGTCTAAAATAAAACGGCTGGCGTGTTCGGGCGTCAATTGCCAACTTAAAAAACCCGTCCAAGCATCCAAATCAATCCGCCCAACAGGCACATCTTCAGGTATGACTTCCAACAAGGTATCATCTGCAACATGCCATTCAAATAAAGCCTGAACAGACGCGCCATAAAACGCCAAACCCTGTGCGGCATTGTCCACCAGTTCCGATTCATCCAAAGACTGGCGATATCCATTTACACGATCCAACCACAATTGTCGCCCTGAGTCACTGCGTAAAAAACTCGGCGGCAAAAACACCATCGGTCTGGCGTGATACCGCATTCGGCAATCACCCGCCACACCACTGGAGCCGTCGGGCAAACTGAAATACTTAAAGAAACCCAGTGCTCGGGCCATACTCTCCAAAGCCAATGAATCACCAGACGCTTCGGCAAACAACGATACCGCCTGCGTGGTCACCAGTGAATAATTCACGACAATGCCATCGCCCTCGGGCCAAACGCCGTTCGGCCGCTGTGTGGGAATAATATATTTGGCGAAAAATGCTTTCGCAAAATCCATCCAATCCACCTGATCGAAATATTGCCCAGCCTCATAAAACAGCAATCCGTGCCACGTTGCGTGATTACCAGGAAATTGCACAGGCGCATCATCAAACCGGCTTTGAAAGCGCGACACCAAAATGGCCACAGCACCTTGTACTGATTTTGCAATCTCATCTCGCAAATCAGCGTCGCCCACATCATGAGCTTCCATCACATGTAATGAACGCAGCAAATAAATATTCAACCACTCACCCACATGACGGCCCCAATCGCGCCCACGAGAAAAATGTGGGGTGTGGAATTCAGTATCTGTCATACTCAAAATGTATCGAATGTTGCCAAGCGCAGCTTCGCGAAACTGTGTGCGCTCGTCATCCCCAGCGCCAGGTACGACACCTTCAGAAAGCAACAACAATGCATAATGAGCAAACTGGTTGTAATACGTCGGTCCTTCTGCATCAGGAAACCCCGGCAAATCCAAATCCATACTGCCCGACGCACCGTAATGAGGGACTGCTTGTCGTGCCCAAGCCAGCAACATGTCAGCTGACGCGTCACGTAAATCTCCAATAGAAGCCATCATTCCTCTTTCATTTTTGAGTCAAATATTCCAATACGAATTTTTTATCCGTTGGGGCCAAGTGGAGCTTCTTCACCTCATCCATTGTTACCCACCGGATTTCTGAATGTTCAATCGATTCGGGCTCGCCATCTATTTGAGCCACCACAAACTGAATCAAAAACGCCTCATCCTGTGATGCAAATAAGATGTCGCCCACCGACACCGTTGCCACATTCAACTCTTCGAGCAATTCGCGGCTCACAGCATCTAAAACAGACTCACCCTCAAGCATCTTGCCACCCGGAAACTCCCACAGCCCACCATGACGTTTGTGCTTGGGGCGCTTGGCCACCAAAACACGATCTTCTTTATGAATAACAGAAGCAACAACAGGAACGGTCTCCATAAACATCCTCCATATAAAATTGCTTCTGATTCCCCGCCCTAAGCATGACGCGAACAAGTTCATTTGTCAACCTGAGAATTTCATTGACACAATGTATTTCTCAACTCATTTTGCAACACCTTCTCATTTCTATTCAAATCAATCTAAAGGTGACACATGATCAACATCCCCATTCAAAAAGTCTGGGAAAATCCAGAAGCCGTGGGCCTCAACCGTTTACCTGCGCGCGCAACACTCTTGCCCTACCAAAGCGAAAAAGCAGCGCTCGGCCAACAAAAGTCCACCTATTATCAATCGCTCAATGGACAATGGGATTTTCGCCTTGTCGATCACCCCGATCGTGTACCCGAAGATTTCATTCAACCCACCATTACACTCAAGCGCGACTGGAAAAAAATCACTGTGCCTGGTAACTGGACCACGCAAGGTTTTGACAAAC
>JABIFK010000829.1 GCA_018650745.1 Candidatus Latescibacterota bacterium
CAAAATATCACCTTGATCTTCCCTCAAAATGCACCTATCTTCCTCCCAAATAATACGATCTTTCCCAAAAAAGGAGCGCCATTCATGTCCCAGCCCGATCCCTCAACCCAACCCCGCCAGCGCCTGCTCTACCTCCACGCTCGCACGCCGAATGTCTTCTCCGACATCTTAGGCTACACCCCCATCGAACCCCTAAAAGACTATCGCCCCGAAATCGTCGCCACCGAACTCGACTGGCCCTACAAAACAGTTCACGACGCCATCATAGACGGCTGGCAAATCGTACAATTCCCACATCTACAAGCCCCCTTTGATGACCGCGATTTAGATGTCGTCGGTTATGAATTCATCCTTCAAAAAATGGAGGTCGTTTCCCAATGACAATCGACAAAGAATACTTGCTCAGCGACGCCGACGTCGCCAATTTCATCGTCACAGGTTATCACATGCTCGAACTCGATCTGCCCAGTGGCACAAACGAATCCATTGCCCAACAGCTCGATGCCCTCGAATCCAACCCTGGCGATGCCATTACCGATACCGTGCCGGAACTTCACCAAGTACTCGACCATCCTGCTACAGCCGGGGTACTCGCCAGCCTACTCGGTCATGATTACATCGTACAATCCCACCGACACTGGCACTGTAAACAACCCAATTCCGGCCACATGCAATGGCACCAAGACAGCGTCAACCGACGCGACACCAGCATCAACCGCTTCTTAGGACTTTTTTATCCAACCGACATCACCCCCGAAATGGGCCCCACCGTGATTGTGCCCGGCACCCAATTCCGCAACGCCCCCACAGATCGCATGTCCACCTACTCCAATATTCGTGGCCAAGTACCCGTCGTCGTCAAAGCAGGCACCATCGCTTTCACACATTACGATCTCTGGCACGGCACCGCCGCCAACCGTTCATCAGTCAAACGCCACATGATCAAATTCCTCTTTGGCCGCAACAGTCCAAACACCGCACCAACCTGGAACCACGATCCCGAAGCCCTCAACGCACCGCGTGACTGGAACAAACGGGACAAAGCCGAAGACGCCAACAACATACTCACCTTTGCAAACCCCATTGGCGTATCCCAAAGCGACCACTACAAAGAACGCCAAATCCGTAGACAATGTTGGAACGAGTTGATGGGCCAAACAGCATAAAGATAATTTTCACAAAAAAAGAGCGGACCGTGTATATACACGGTCCGCTCTTTTTTTATACATCTATCACGCTAAACTGTTGTCATTAAATTCCGAATATGTGCCCGCTGTTCATCACTCAGTGGCAATCCCGGTGGACGCAAGTCACCGCAATCCACATCCAATCGCACACTTAATGCCGCCTTTATCAAAGCCTGAAAAGGCCCACCCGCCGCACCCAACTTTTCATATGCCACCGAACCTTGCTCCTGCAATGTCATCGCATCTTTCCAATCACCCGCTTGATACGCCTTCCAAATACCCACCCAAATCTCAGGCCACACACTCAACGGCCCATCCACACATCCACACGCACCCACCGTCATCGCAGGCAACATCAACCGATGGCTGCCAACAAAACACGACAATCCCATATTTGCAAAGGTTCGAATATTCGCAAACGTCACGGCCGAATGTTTCAGGCCCTTTAATTGTGGTACCCGATCTTGAATTGTTTGCATCATCCCTGGCGTAATCTCCACACCCGTTGCACTCGGCAAATTATAAACAAATAATGGCAAATCAGCCGCAGCAGCCACAATGCGATAATGCTCCGCAATTTCCTCATCTGTTCGCCGATAAAAAAACGGCGGGACACAACACAGGGCATCTGCACCCACCTTAGCTGCGTGTTCGGCCAACTTCGCCGCCCGATCCGTCGTCGGCGCACCCACATGCATAATAATCTTTGCACGCCCAGCCGACTGATCCACCACTGCTTTGGCCACCGCTTTGTTTTCCTCATCTTCCAGCAATACACTCTCCCCCGTCCCCCCCGCCACCCAAAACCCGTGTACCCCAGAGTCGATATTAAATTCAACCACTTTCCGAAACACATCTTCGTTAAACGCACCATTAGCACCCATCGGTGTGGGCAAAGCAGGTACCACCCCTTCAAAACCACCCATATAGACTCCTATCTCCAATGATCAATTGATTTCCTGTCCTATCACCCGCAAATCCAATCGCGTCATACTCACATGTCCATCTTTAAGCGCTGCACCATCAGAGCCCGGTGTTTGGTCCACTTCTGGGCGATCAATATTGTGCTGGTACACATCGCCTTCTTTTTTAAAACACGAAGTATACAACGTCTGTCCCAAGGTCGTTTCTTCTACCTGCCAATCCCCCGCAGGCTCAGAAGGCATATTCACACTCCAGGTCACAGGCGCTTGCAACCAATCTCCCTTTGATTTCAATACGTCGAACACGCGCCCAGTCATCGCATCCATTCGAACAAATAACGTTTCCAAATATTCAGAATCCATTTGCCGATCTACAGCCCAACTTTGAAACGCACCAGGCGGCAACACCTGGGACAAAGCCACCGCAGGCACCCCCGCAATATTGGCCTCCAAACCCGCCCCTATCGTACCCGATGAAATCATAAAACTTAAACCCGCATTAGACCCCATATTCACACCAGAAATCACCAAATCGGGTTTCTCATCAAACACATGATAAATGCCAAAATTTGCACAATCCGCAGGTGTACCCGATAAACCATACGCCTCACAACCATATCCATCCAATGAGGTCAAGGTCAGCTTATCAAACCGCGTCATCGACTTGCCCTTCCAACTTTGTTCCTCCATTGGCACCACAACCTTCACCTCACCCATATCTAAAAAATAATCCACAGCAAACCGAAACAAAGGCGAATCCAAACTGTCATCATTCGTCAAAAGTATCTTCATAAATCCTCACAATAAAAATAAAAAATCTGTCACACGTATACAGGTCTCAGGTCACAAATCATCACTTTTAGATTTTGACCTGAGACTTGCTGACCTGAGACCGTCTTATTCAAACGCCCGGACCGTCACCGAAACCCGTTTGCCCTGATAACGCTTCGATTTCGGAATCTCATGCGTCCAACGTTTGTTCATTTCATAGGGTACCACAAAAACAGATCCGTGCTCAGCAACAAAATCAATCGTCTCCGTGCCCTTCCATTTTCGCAAACGAAACAACCGCGCTTCACCAAAAGATACCGTAACAATTGGAGACCCCACAACCATCCCCGTTGTCTTATCCCGATGTTTCCCTATATAATGCCCCAAAGACCCGTCATACCAATTCAACAACAACCCATTCAGATGTTCATGAATTGCGGCTCTGACCCAATTTAACACAGTATCTAAGAGCGGGGGAATAGGATCGGACTGTGCCAATTGCCCAGAGAACCGATAATCCCGCCCAAAAGCCTGTCCCCAACGGGGTGTCTTAACACGACGACCATGGATGAGAATCTCAGGAAAATCTTCTGGGTGCAGATCCCACAGGGCATCAAAAGGTACATGGTCCAAAACGGACACGGGCAGATCACCCATCCAAAACAAATCGCCTGTACTTAATTCTTGATTCTGAAAACCCACATAAGCTTGCATAGCTTGACACATCCAATCCTTCAAAAACTTGAAGCCGTGGCCCCCAATCGTGATCCATTGAGCGAAACGTATCATACCCCAAAACGTCAGATCCACTCCCAAAAAGACCCGCTCCATACTTTAATTTGGGAAGCCGTCGCGTTAAAATCGGTGCAACCTGTTCGTCAAAAAACAAGTGACTCAATTCTCTGCCAGATATAAATTTCTCAGCAGCCATCTTTATGCCCCAAAGTTCTTAACCCGATCACTTTACAACACAAAACCCACGTCATCCAACCAAACCAATAACCCTTCATCCGATCTATAATGATACGCAACACCACCCAACTTCCGAAACAACTCAACATTCGAAAAGCTGTCCTCAATTAAAAAACTATTGTTATATCCTACCGAACCACCCACCTTTTCAAATGCAATGGGCCAAGTAACACGCTTCCTCAACTCACCATAATCTGCCGAATTCACAATCACATCAAACTTATCTTCCAACTTCAAATCCGGAACCACTACCGTCGAAAATAAATCAATGTTCCCAGTCACCAAAATCGTCTTCTTTCCGCGTTTCTTTGCCGCAATCGCCAATTGATCAACAGCCCTATTAAGCGGTAAATCTCGCAACCCTTTCTCCATCCACAGCAAAACATCCGACACGGCCATTTGCGTATGCCCAGCCATCATCTCCGCAATATCCCGCGCAGACACCTGCCCAGTCATCCACCGATCAAACAGATCCCCATCACCAAACACATACTGATCAAAAAGCGCACGCCAATTGGAGCACTGTTCTGGTACAACCAAAAAATAAGGAGCAGAACTTAACGTGCCCCCAAAATCAAAAACAAAACAATCAATTTGATCATCCAAATCCATAACCCACCCACAAAAATAAAATAATCAACCCAAGACTCACCTTTAGAATACTTACACAATAAAACCCATCAAGATTTTTCGCACCCATTCCATCCCACACAAAGTTTTCTACCAACTCCTAATCTCGTAGGCATTTTATGATAGTGAACCCACCAAAGGTATTTGCGAAAAATCAGCCCTCCCGGCACCTGAGGGACGGCACTTTTTGCTTACTTTTTCTTGCTGTTGAGAAAAAGTAAGTCGCTGAAGGCAGAAGTAAATAAATTTAAGGTTTTAGAAGTTCCCCAAAAACTATATCTCCTCAAACGGAAACATAGGCCTCCGCCGATACTGATACTCAAAATTCCGCATATCCGCCGTCGTAGACCCCGGCGTATCCACTCGAATCAACGCCTTACTCACCGGCGCATAAGCCGCCACCGGCGCATGCACCCCCTTCGCCACCAGAACCTGAAATTCACTCGGATCCAAATCACAACTCGTCATCATCCCCAAACTAAACGGCACCACCCGCCGCGTCGTCAAACTAATCGTCAACCCCGTATCCGTCTTCACAACCGCCGTCTCACCCATATTAAACGATGTCCGCCCCCCATGTCGCACTTCAGATTCATTGAACAACCCATCATGAAAACTATGCACCACAACCTCTGCCTCCAACGGCGGCCCATGCATCTCATCCGTCTTCCCCCCCATCTGCAACACCACCCGATTCCCAATCCCTGCCTCACGTGCTTTCTTCTGGGCATCCGCATCATACAAACACACAAACCCCGTCGTACCTCCCCGCCGATGCAATTCATGCGCAATCAACGTACCATCCGCCGCCGACCCACCTCCCACATTGTCACCCATATCCAACAAACACACCGGCCCGTCCTGCGCCACCGCCCGATCCACTGCATCTTCAATCGTAATATACTCCCCAACAAACTCAGCCCGATGCGCAACAAAATAATCTGCCAACTGATCCGCCAATGCTTGCGCCGCCTCCGCATCATCATCCGTCACCACCACAAACACAGATCCCATCTCTTCCACATCCGAATACGGAAACCCCAACACAATACTGTTCGACAACACACCCATCTCATCACGTATCTCACCCGCCAACGCATACATCGGCAGACACGGCGGTGCCGTTGTCAATTGCCGCTCAATATTCATCCCCATCGGCGGAAACGCCCCCCGTTGCACAGGTTTGATTTCTCCACGAAGCGTGCGCACCATCAAAGACACCGCCTCCAAACCCCGTTCCTTTTGATCCAAATGCGGGTTGGACCGATACGCAATCGTCGCATCACATGCATCCACCATCCTACGCGACAAATTCGCATGCGGATCAACCGTACAAATAATCGGCTTCTCATCTCCCACAGTCTCCCGCAACTTCGCCAACCAAAACCCATCCAAATCCCGATACGCATCTCCCTCACCCGCATTTGCCCCATGCGGCGCCACCAAATACCCATCCAACTCACCCACAGCATCCACCTGTTCAAACATCATCTCTACCAATGCTTCACACGTCTCCCGTGTAATCCGCCCCGAAGGTGTTGTACCTGCATAAAAAATAGGCACCACATCCACGCCCTCTGTTTCCAACCCCTCAATAAATCCACTCACTTCATGATGCCCACCAGCAAACCGCTCATACATCGCCTGCCCCGTCGCAATACCATCTCGCTCAAACAATTCTATCGTAGTCGGTGTATGAATAAACGTATTCGACTCATGAAGCAAAGAAATCAAACCCACACGCATCACGAACTCCTGTGAAATGTAAAATTAAAAAACTCAAATTAGAAAATGATTGCGCAGTGCATAAAAAGTGCCCTGTACATTGAACACGTCAATAGATCGCCCGTCCAATTCCACAATTTTTCGTTCACCCAATGGAATCTCATCCACCATTGCCACCACATGTTTTGCCATACCACCCTCAAAAAGACTTGAGAACCATAAGTTCCCATTTCACCATGCGATTTTCAACCTATGCCTCATCAACTAAACAGGGGCCTCTGCATAAACTTTATCAAATGATTCCAACGCAATGCCACCCAACCGTTCTGCCATTCTGCGATACGCATCGCGTCGATAGTCCCACATATCAGACCGTGCCACTTGTTCTAACCAATCGCACAAATGCATACACACCAAATCATCAAAATCTTTCCGCGACACATCCATCATCTCCCCTGTCTCACGGTGCTTAATAGGATAAACGTCCTTATCGTCGGATGCTTGACTATCAAATGTTTCACGGTCCATAAAACAATTCAAATACGCCAACCACTCAGCACGTTCACCAATAAATTCTTTAAGTTCTTCACGCCGGTCTATTGGCAGCACAAATCCCTGAAAAATCTGTGTACCATAAATCGAATGAAACAGTGCTGCATGACACAAATCCTCATCCGCACCCCAAGCCTTGATATCGGTATACACACCAATACCATGTGCCAAATAAGACTTTTGTGTATGTGGCACATCATCGGCACCCACATCCTGAAAATACTGCGTCATCTCTTTAAATGTTGGCATAACATTCTCCTCTAAAATTAGCCGAGATACAACGGTTCCAAATCCTTTTCAAACTCATCTTTTGTAAATCTAACGAATAGACGAATCAACGAATCCCGCTCCACCACCCAAAACCATTGCAAGCACCCTTTCGCCGATGACTCACAACATTTGTTGTAGGCCACACATGTGTGCTGATTCACTGATGGCTCGCTAGCCCACTGTAACCTGCGCCGATTTGTTGATTCGTTGATTCATTGATTCGCCGATTCGTCTATTCATCTAATACCCCATGTCCCGACAATACTGATACATCTTCGCACTGCGCGTGGCTTCACTCACCGCATCTTCTGCCCCCGGAACCGGCTCACCAGGGCACGCCGTCACCCACCGATCATAACCCGTCTCTTCCAATGCTTCCAAACATCCCTCAAAGTCCAAACACTCTGCCTCCCCCACATCCACCCAATCAGGCAAGAACCGACCTTCGCTATCTCGTTGAACATCTTCATCTGCCCAATCTTGTAAATGCACATAATTGAGCTGATCTTTAAAATCGCGCAAAGATTGAGCCGCATCATATCCCCAAAGTTGGGCGTGTGACACATCTATACACAATTTGGCTTTGTGCAAATTCGCCATATAAAACGTCCAATCCTCAGCCGTATCCACCAACAAATTGGTATGAATATGATAACTCATTTCCAGGTCATATTGCGCGGCATACTCCGCCCAATCATCTGCTGCTTCAGCACCGCGCTTCAAATCATCGTGCGTCACCTCACGTCCCTCGGGTTTGCGCCCACTCATATACATAAAACAATCCACACCCATCTCACCCGCAAAATCAATGCGCCTCTTATTGCGCTCTTGGTGTTCCCAATCTGAAATCTCTGGCGACCCCTGTGCTGTATAAACCGCCATCGGCATCCCAACATTGTCACATATCTTTTTAACCCGACTGGCAGGCCCCAACCAATCCAGAGGCAATCGACACTCCCACCCATCCCATCCCGCCGCTTTCAATGCCTCAAGTGCAGGTTCCAAATCAGGGTTTCGCCAGCGCAACGCACAATAACCAAGTTTAAATGCCATCTTAATTCTCCCTGTTTAATGTTCTGGAAACAGCTCTCGATATTTTTGATCAAACTCCTCAGACCCATCATCCAACGTACGTTCCAAACGAATGCCCGGTAAAAATCCTAACAATTTACCCGCTAAAAACTCATCTCGATAACTGCCATCTTTATAATGCGTCTGCCGCCCTTCGGGCCAACAAATCGTATGAATTTGACGTTTGATCTCCAGCTTATAATCCGAGTCTACCCGAAGGTTCTCAATCGCATCCCAATCCAATTCCACACCCAAACCCGGTTCATTTGGCACCTGAACCAATCCCCCTTCAATCTCAAAATTTTTGACCAATGGATGAGACCAAATATTAATACACGGAATCGCTGGCCAACGTGCACTCGGCAATACGGCACCTAAATGCACCCCCCACATCGTCGTTAATCCCGAACCCACCAATTGCAACCAAAACGGCATATCGGCCTGCTCGGCAAGTGTGCCATTCTTCTTCACCCGTGTTGCCCCTCCACTGATCACAAACCCATCACACACACCCTCACGAATTGCCGTCATAATCGGCGGGTTGCCAAAGTGCATCGAAATCGGGCTTTGAATCTTACGTCGTAACAACGCATTGCCCGCAACATCTGATTGCGGAATAGGCGACTCAATAATGGCCAAATTAGAATACTTCGACTCCAACTTCCGAATCATCGGCGCGGCCTGATCCACACCCAACAACAACCCATTAAAATCCATGTCCAACTTAAAATAAGGCGGAACCACAGCACTCACCGCAGCCAATTGCTCGTCTGGATCAAACCACGGACGTGCCTTCACTTTCATTGTTGTGAATCCATGCGCAATGGCCGTCTGCGCCTCTTTGGCCCAATCTTCGGGCACCATATCCTGCGCCCACCACGATACCGAACACGC
>JABIFK010000864.1 GCA_018650745.1 Candidatus Latescibacterota bacterium
AACGGGCGAACTGCTCGAACGCCTCTCCGAAGATCGTGCCATCATCGTCATTGAACACGACATGGAATTTGTGCGCCAAATTGCTCGCACAGTCACCGTCTTCCACGAAGGCCAAATGCTTGTTGAAGGCCCGATGGAAGACGTGCAAAATGACCCTCGTGTTATTGAATGTTACTTAGGCAGTGCACAGCATTAAAAGGCGAATCAGCGAATAGACGAAACCCCGCCCTACCACTAAAAAACATTACAAGCTTCAGTTCTGATTTGCAGATTCGCAGATTCATTTTCTCCCGAGGTATTTATGAGCGCCACAGCAACACCCAACCAAACCCTGCTCTCTGTCGAAGACTTAGACGTCTATTACGGCGAAAGCCGCATCTTACGCGAAGTAAAGCTCGACATCACACACGGATCGATCATTGCTGTTATGGGTCGCAATGGCGTGGGCAAAACCACACTCATGAAAGCCATAATGGGATTGCTGCCAGCACGCAAAGGGCAGATCCATCTCAACAGCGAAGAGATCACCCAATGGACACCCGATCTCAGAGCAAGAGCAGGTATCGGTATTGTACCTCAAGGCCGAGAAATATTTTCCAAACTTTCTGTCCTCGAAAACTTACAAATTGGCCTCGAAGCCCGCACCGATGGCCTTAAAACCATACCCGAAGATTTGATTTACAGCCTCTTTCCCGTATTGTCCGACATGAAACACCGCGCAGGCGGCAATCTCAGTGGCGGCCAACAACAACAACTCGCCATTGCACGCGCTCTTGTAGGAGACCCTGACGTCCTCATTCTCGATGAACCCACCGAAGGCATTCAGCCATCCATCATCCTCGAAATTGAAAAAATATTGTTACATCTCAAGGACGAAAGCGATCTCACCATCATCCTCGTTGAGCAATATTTCGATTTTGCCCGACAAATCGCCGACTACTTCTACCTCATGGACCGTGGCAGCATTGCCCTTCACGGCACCGCAGATGAACTTTCTGACGAGAGCATCAAACAATATCTGACGTTTTAGAAGCAGGCAAACTGCGAAAGTGAAGCGGCAAAAACCACCCCATCCCACCTAAAGACATCTGCACGTCTGCCATTTCAAAATTTTAGAAATCAAAATTTCATAAAGAAGAAACTTAACCGAAACATCGGTTCTGTATCTTGCCCTCCACGCTAAAACTTTTGCACGCGCAACAAAGGACGATATACGATGCGCCTCTCACCCAAAGAAATTGACAAACTCATCCTGCACAATGCAGGTTTTCTCGCCCAAAAACGATATGCTCGGGGTCTCAAACTCAATTACCCCGAAGCCACATCGCTCATTGCCGCCCAACTGCTCGAATTCATTCGCGATGGTGAATCGGTGGCCACACTCATGAACAAAGGCAAACAACTGCTTGGCACAAATGATGTGTTGCCTGGCGTCGCTGAAATGGTGCACGAAGTCCAAATAGAAGGCACGTTTCCAGACGGCACAAAGCTCGTCACCGTGCACAATCCCATCTGCCGCGAAAGTGGCGATACAGAACTTGCCCTTTACAGCTCAGGCCTCACACGCACACAAGTTCCGTGGACGCCCGACAACACAACATCCGAATCACCCGGCAAAACCACAGTTTCAAAAGACCCCATCGCACTCAACTCCGATCGAGACACCCTTACCTTGCCAGTCACCAATACAGGTGACCGTCCCATTCAAGTCGGCTCACACTATATTTTCTTCGAAGTAAACCCCGCGCTCTCATTTGATCGAAACCAAGCATATGGGTACCGGCTGAATATCCCATCGGGCACAGCTGTTCGTTTTGAACCCGGTGAAACCAAAACAGTAGAACTCGTTGCTCTCGCCGGCAACCGCACTGTCTATGGTGGCAATGCGCTCATATCGGGTTCATTAGATGAGAACAAAGCACAGGCCTTACAAAAGGCAAGTGAAGGTGAGTTTAAGTCCAATTAAAAATGCAAAATTAAAAATTAAAAAGGCAATCTTTCAATCAAAGAATTTTGCAGAGACAGAGTCTACATCGTAAGTAATTTTTAATTTCTTTGCCGAGGATCACATGGCACAAATTGACCGCAATGCTTATGCCGACATGTACGGCCCTACAACAGGCGACAAACTACAATTAGGTGATACCGATCTGATTGTTGAAATTGAAAAAGACCACACCATATACGGTGAAGAATGTAAATTTGGCGGCGGCAAAGTACTGCGTGACGGCATGGGCCAAGCCACGGGTGTGGCACAAAAAGACGCGCTGGATCTTGTGATCACCAACGCGCTCATCATCGACTACACAGGTATTTACAAAGCCGACATTGGTATTAAAGACGGACACATCATAGGCATTGGCAAAGCAGGTAACCCCGATATCATGCCTGGTGTTGATAAAAATATGATTGTCGGGGTCACCACCGAAGTCATCGCTGGTGAAGGACATATCATCACCGCCGGTGCACTCGACGTACACATCCACTTCATCTGCCCTCAACAAATAGATGAAGCCATTGCCTCAGGCATCACCACCATGCTCGGTGGGGGCACAGGCCCAGCAACAGGCACCAACGCCACCACCTGCACACCCGGTGCAGCGCACATTCGCATGATGTTACAAGCAACAGATGTCTATCCTCTCAATTTTGGCTTCTTAGGCAAAGGCAACTCCTCCTTGCCTCAAGGGCTCACCGAACAAATCGAAGGCGGTGCCTGTGGTCTTAAACTTCACGAAGACTGGGGCACCACACCTGCAACAATAGACACCTGTCTCTCCGTTGCCGACGACTATGATATACAAGTTTGCATCCACACCGATACCCTCAACGAATCGGGTTTTGTCGAGCAATCCGCCGCCGCCTTCAAAGGCCGCACCATTCACACCTATCACACCGAAGGCGCTGGTGGTGGACACGCACCCGACATCATGCGCCTGTGTGCCGAAGCCAACGTATTGCCCTCCTCCACGAATCCCACACGCCCCTTTACCGTCAACACCATAGATGAACATTTAGACATGCTCATGGTGTGCCATCACTTAGACAAAAACATACCCGAAGACGTCGCCTTTGCAGAAAGCCGCATTCGCCAAGAAACCATTGCCGCAGAAGACATCCTACACGATTTAGGTGCACTCTCCATCATCGCCTCCGACAGCCAAGCCATGGGCCGCATTGGCGAAGTGATTTGCCGCACTTGGCAAACCGCACACAAAATGAAAACACAACGCGGTTTCTTATCGGGCGACACCAGCAGCGACAACGAACGTGTCAAACGCTACATTGCCAAATACACCATCAATCCCGCCATTGCACACGGGTTGAACGCACACATCGGCTCAGTTGAAGTCGGCAAACTCGCCGACCTCGTCTTATGGAAACCCGCCTTTTTTGGTGCCAAACCCGAAATGATCATCAAAGGTGGCATCATCGCCCACGCACAAATGGGCGACCCCAACGCCTCCATCCCCACACCCCAACCCGTTTACCCACGCCCGATGTTTGGTGCGTTGGGTTCTGCCGTTGGTGCAACGTCTCTCGCTTTTGTCTCCAACGCATCGCTCGACACCGTTGCCAACTATGGCCTCTCCAAAAGTGCAGCTGCCGTTCAAAATTGTCGCAACATTGGCAAAAAAGATATGCAGCTGAACACGCTCACACCTGACATTCACATCGACCCAGAAACGTATCGTGTCACAGTCGATGGCGAAGTCATCACCTGTGAACCCGCCGCAAAGCTTCCATTGGCGCAATTGTATAATTTATTTTAAACCCTATCACAAGTCTGCAGGTCGTAGGTCAAAAAAATCTTAATTCAGACCTGAGACTGTTTTTCTTCAATTGATGACATTATGCTCTTCGATCTCCTTACATTGTCCGACAGCAACCTACCCGCTGGCGGATACGCATTTTCTAATGGTTTAGAAGCAGCAAGCCACATGGGCCTCTTATCCAGTTCAGAGCATTTGAGTGCCTATTTATCCACAGCCATTTACAATGCTGCACACGGCGAACTACCTTTCATTCAATCGTGTTACAATAATGAATCGCTCAACTTAGACGACTTGCTCATGACATACGACGCCATGCTCACCACCCAAACCATGGCCCAAGCCAGCGCCGTACAAGGACGCAACCTTATTCGCATCATGAACACGTTATACCCATCAGATGAAATGAATCAACTGCGCCAAACGCTTATCAAAAATGCCTTACCAGCACACCACACCATTGTATATGGCACCACGTTCCATGTCGCAGGTCTTGCGCTTTTGCAAACCAAACAACTCTTCATGTATCAAGTTCTACGCGACCAAGTTAGCTCCGCCGTTCGCCTGGGCATTATAGGCCCTATGGAAGCTGCACAGCTCCAAAAACAACACCATCAAACGTGCGAAGCAGCCATCCATCAAACAACAGACCAGCCCTATACACAGGCTACCCGAAACGCACCTCAAATAGACATCACGCAAAGCTTTCATCAATACCTGTATTCGCGCCTGTTTCAAAGCTAATCCACCCAAAGGGTTGGACATCGCACATCATAAAGGATCTCCCATGCACAATCACGATCATCATGACCATGACCACGGACACACGCACGAACACCTCGACTCACCTGGTGACTTCACCCAACGCGACCCCATGCTCACAACTCGCGACTTCTCCCAACGCGCTTTTACGGTAGGCATTGGTGGCCCAGTAGGTTCTGGCAAAACGGCTCTCATGCGCGTCTTATGCGAAGCACTCCGCAACAAATATAGTCTCGGTGCTGTCACCAATGACATCTTCACCCGAGAAGACGCCGAATTCTTATTGCGTCACAAGGCTCTCGAAGCCGACCGCATCATGGGCGTCGAA
>JABIFK010000605.1 GCA_018650745.1 Candidatus Latescibacterota bacterium
AAATCTTCGTATTTATAAGTCCAGGGTTCGTAATAATCATCCATGGTGGGCTGATGCGGATTATGGAAAATATTGGCAATAATTTTACCCTTGCCTGTAGATTTTAACTTCAAATTCTCATTTTCTTTTTTCCAGCCGCCCTGATATTTTTCCTGATCTTCCCACTGCGTCGGATAGCCCCCTCCAGGCTTGGTTTCCACGTTGTTCCACCACATATATTCCGTGCCCTTGCGGTCTGTCCATATATTCTTGCAGGCAATGCTACAGGTATGGCACCCGATGCACTTGTCGAGATGAAACACCATTGAAATTTGAGATCTAATATCCATTAGGAATTCCTCTATATAGGGACTAAAAACCGAGGGCTATCAATTGTGATTCCATAGGTATTACAAGAACGATTACCACTTCAATTCCGGCAGTTTGCGCACCAGCACATGGGTGTCTCGATTACTGCCGATGGGGCCCCAGTAGTTGAAGTGATAGGTGAACTGTCCGTAACCTCCCATTAGGAAATTGGGCTTGAGACGCGTTCGGGTTAAACTATTATGTCCACCTGCTCGACGATTGCCACGCAATGGCGATTTGGGCACCGAAAAGGTTCGTTCGGGTGAATGATATTGGATGCAGACACCGCGCGGAATGCGTGCACTAACGCATGCCCGTGTTACCACAACACCATGGTCATTATACACCTCGACCCAGTCGTTATCTTCAATGCCAATATCAGCCGCATCGTGGTGATTTATCCAGAATGGCTCGATGCCTCGAGAAAGTGTCGTCATACGGTGATTATCACCGTAGGTCGAATGAATGTGCCACTTTCCATGCGGCGTCAGGTAGTTCAGCATCATGGACTTGGCTTCTTCATTGGTGAAATGAATATCGGCATATTCCGCAGGCATTGGTTTTGGTTTGTAGGTCGGCACATGCTCACCGAGTTGGATATAACCGGGATGATCAAGATAGAAGTGCTGCCTTCCGGTTAGCGTTCGCCAGGGAACGAGCTTTTCGACATTGTAAGTAAACGGCGAATAGGCGCGTCCATTCGTCATCAACCCAGACCACATCGGGCTGTTGACAAACCGCCGAGGTTGTGCCTGTAGATCTTTGTAAGAGACACGCACATCACGCGATTTTTCGGCCAAATCGACGAGGGGTAGCCCAACTTTTTCTTCCATATTTTTATAGGATCGATAGGCCAATTCACCATTGGTTACCGATGCCAGACGCAAAATTGCATCGCATGTATCCGCATCGTCTTCAATTGACGGATACGTCATGCCGTCCCATGTTTGCGTCGTGCCAGTAACAATCATCTCATCGTAGAAATCGTCAACCGCATATCGGGTTCCGTGTGCGCCAATACCATCTTCTCGAACCAATGGACCCAGTGAGATGTATTGCTTGTACAAGTTCTTATAATCGCGGTGCACCACTTTCAACCCCGGCATTGTTTTGCCAGGTATGGCCTCAATTTCACCGTTGATCCAATCTTTCATAGCGGGCTGCGCAATTTCGGCAGGCGTATCGTGTGCAAGAGGTGTGGCAACAATATCAGCAACAGGATCGGGGAAATGTTTCTCAGCCAATTCGGAAAATTTCTTTGCAATCTGTTTGAAAATTTCCCAGTCACTTTTAGATTCCCAGCACGGAGGCACAGCTTGCGAAAGCGGATGAATAAAACTGTGTAAATCTGTGGAATTTAAATCTGCCTTTTCATACCAAGTAGCCGCAGGCAACACAATGTCGGAATACAGTGCCGACGTATCCATTCGGAAATTCAAATCGACCACCAGATCCATCTTCCCTTGGGGTGCCTTGTCGTGCCAGACGACGTCATTTACAGAATCTTTGGCAAATGTTTCGTCTGCAATCTGGTTGTTGTGTGTACCCAAATAATGTTTCAAAAAGTATTCATGGCCTTTTGAACTGGACATCAGTGCGTTTCCGCGCCAGATATACCAAACACGCGGCCAGTTTTCTTCTGCATCAGGGTCTTCTACCGAAAACTTGAGTTCTTTTTTCTTTAACTGATCAACAACATAATTGACAACATCTTCTTCTTCATTCGACCCCGTGGCTTCTGTTGCTTCTGTGACCAGATCAATCGGGTTTTTGTTAAACTGCGGATAAAAGGGCATCCATCCGTTGCGAACAGAACGCACTTGCACATCCATGGTATGGCCAGTGGCAACCGAGCCTTCTGGCTGATTGGGTGGCACGGTGTGATAATCTGTGAATGATTTTTCATAGCGCCACTGATCTGTATTCACATAGTGCCAACTTGGTGCATTCTGTAGCCGAGAGGGTGCATACCAATCTTTGCCAAAAGCAATGGCGCCCCAAGATTCACCGGGAGCCAACTTTTCTTGTCCCACATAGTGTGCCAGACCACCGCCATTGACGCCCACACAACCGCAAAACATCAATGCCTGGATACCGGCACGATACATCAAATTGCCGTGGTACCAGTGGTTGATTCCTGCGCCGATAATAATGATGCACTTGCCATTGGTATATTCTGCTGTCGTACCCCATTCACGGGCAAATTTGATGACATTGTCTCGAGACAGACCCGTATACTTTTCGGACCAAGCGGGTGTATAAGGTTTATCGGGATCGTCATAATTTTCAGGATATTCACCCGACAAACCGCGAGGAACCCCATATTGTGCCATCAAAATATCATAAACTGTGGCAACAAGAACCTCTCCATCTGGCGTTTCAATACGTTTTACCGGCACACCTCTTACCGTGCTCTGTCCTTCAGCGAAATCATCGAACCGCACCTGTGCCTCATCGTCGTGCGCGTCTAACAAGGTTAGTGCAGGTTTAATCTCACTGCCGGTTAGCCCATCTTTGAGCAACAGGTTCCATTTGCCCTTCTCCTCAGCATGACGATATCCGACGCTGCCCATTGGCATTTTCGGCGTATTCTCTTCTTCATCCCACATCAGGAATTTCCAGTCACCGTTTTCCTGATCGGCATATTGTTCCAAACGATTGGCACGCAACAATTGCCCTGCTTCATAGTGATCTCCATCTTTATGGAGTTCCACCAAAAGTGGACCATCGGTATACTTTTTGCCATAATCCATGAAATACGGTGTCTGTTTTTCATGATGAAATTCTTTTAGCAAAACATGATTTACAGCCATCCACCAAGCACCATCTTGTCCGGCATTGATAGGCATGTATTCATCTGCATACTTCGCCACCTGATTAAAATCGGGAGCAAACACATACATCTTGGTACCATTATGCCGAGCTTCTGCGGCAAAATGGCAGTCGGGTGTTCGGGTCATATTCAGGTTAGAACCCATAACAGCCAACAACTTTGCATTATACCAGTCTGCCGATTCATGCACATCGGTCTGTTCTCCCCACGCTTCGGGTGAAGCTGTGGGCAAATCACAGTACCAGTCGTAGAAGGAAAGGGCGAGCCCACCCATAAGTTGTAACATTCTCGCACCACCAGCATAACTGATCATCGACATAGCGGGAATGGGTGAAAATCCGGCAATGCGATCTGGTCCATGTGTTTTGGTGGTATGAACATTGGCAGCTGCCATGATTTCTAGAGCAGTGTCCCAACTGGTACGACGAAAACCGCCCTTACCTCGGGCTTTTTGCCAGCGATTGCGCGATTCGGGATTGTTGACCAGCGATTCCCAAGCTTCAACAGGATCATCATACTGCTGCTTGGCACTTTCCCATAGATCTATGAGTGCTCCGCGAGCATATGGATATTTCACACGAAGTGGGCTATACAGATACCAGGAATACGAAATGCCACGCTGACAGCCTCGTGGTTCATAGGGCGGCAATCCATGCTCTAACATCGGATAATCCAACCCCTGCATCTCCCAGGTCACAATGCCATCTTTAACGTGAATATTCCACGTACATCCGCCAGTGCAATTCACGCCGTGTGTGCTGCGTACGACTTTGTCGTACTGCCATCTATTTCGATAAAACTGCTCCCACGTTCGTTGTTGAGGTGCAACATCATCTCGAATCCAAGTCTTAACACTCATGGGATGATCCTTATCTTATATGAAGGTCTATCACTATTATCTTTGCCGGGTCAACCGATATGTTTCATCTATTAGCGGACGGCGCACAGCACGAAAACGCTTGTTCCAAATACGATCAAAAATAACCAGCAACACAACTGCACCAGCGACACCGATAAGCACAAAATTGATCAACAACGCCACGTTTTCTGGTAGATCTGCTTCCGTCTCATTTTTGAGGAACGCAACAAGCGGCAAGATTTCTTCGCCATCGATTGGATGTTTGGCAAAAATCGGACTCATTGTAAGGCTTGGTGGTGCTACCAACCATGTTGCAAGCGCCTTACGTCCATTTAACCGAGCGTATGCACGCGTCAGATTCAGACCAAGGCGTCCACCACCTAATCCACCAAGGCTGTTGACCGTATGGCATCCTATGCAAGCAGGGCCACCATTTTTTAATGCAACCGCTCCGGTAAACAGCGCCCTTCCTTCTTCAATATCTTCTGGCAACAAAGCACGATCGCTCAACTGAATCCCTTCAAATTGAGATTTCTCAAGCTTCGATTCGGCCGCAATGAGATCCAATAGCGCATTTGCCAAGTTCTGTGTCATGCCCAAGCTTCGGGTCATTTTGGCACCCCGCGCTTCCTTTTGCAGCTTGGCCGCATAAGGATCTCCGCTGGCCAGTATACCTTCTGGATCAAGAATCCAAGGGACAAGCC
This sequence comes from Candidatus Latescibacterota bacterium, assembly GCA_018650745.1. Lineage (GTDB taxonomy): Bacteria > Latescibacterota > UBA2968 > UBA2968 > UBA2968 > JABIFK01. The sequence continues at coordinate 4,745 of JABIFK010000605.1, forward strand.
AATCTCGGCTCTGTCGCTCACTTACATTTTTTAAGTCTGGGCCTGCCAAGCGCCCCCCACCGATAGTATGACAACTGAAGCAATTCTGCTTGAAGTAAGTTGCCGGAACCTGCGCCATCACAGTGTGGGAAAACATAAAAACAAGCACTGTAACAAACAGACCGGTTGAAATCCGAAAATGCCGTTTAGCTTGTTTAGCAAACATGAATGTGGTCCCTCGAAATTCTGTGGAATAAGATAGAAAAAGGCCATTTTGCAAATCATTCATTTTCAGAATGACAATTTAGAGTAATGCAATTAACACGCCAATAAAGAATAGCTTCAAAAAAATACGCAGATTTTTCTCCTAACCACCTGTATTAAAATGTTTTATGATTTCAAAAAAACATATTAAGCAATGGTGCGGTTTGGTAGCAATACGGATAAAATGCATAGCCTCATATGCATACCAAAGGGGAAACTCTAGGCGTGCATAGCCTTATGAAATTGAAAATTAAAGGGTTAGGCACATGGATACACGAGTATGCACAAAATTTTTCGAACTTTACACAAATACGCAGCCGACAAATGCAAAAAAAACCGACATTGAGCAGACTCAATGTCGGTTAAAATTAAAAAAGATATTTTATTACTTTTTTGTCAAAATGAAAGATCCATTTGCCCCTTAAAAGTCCTCGCAACTTGAGAAAGACTTTGATCTGAAAGCAAATCTGAAAAACCACTCTGAATCTTATTCCGACACGCCTGAAACAAACATTGGGACCGCGTAGAACACCCGGGCATTCCTAACAGACACGTCGATTGGTAATCAACCCCATCAATTGCAATAACCACCTGCCCAAGTGTGAGCTCACTTGGTGGTCGCGCAAGTTTTACGCCCCCACCAGGGCCTTTGTATGAACACACAATGCCCTGCTGTACAAGCGTTTGCACGATTTTTGCCAAAAACGCCGGAGGAATCTCAAGGTCATCGGCAATAGTCCGAATGGGTCTTGGCTGTTTATCTGACACCAATGCCAAATAAATAACTGTCAGAATTCCATAGCTGCTGGCGCGCGAAAAGAACATTTTATAATCTCATCTAATAATTTTACACCCTGCACACAACCACTATTGCTATTTATAGTAGAAAAAAAGATCTTTTAGTCAAGTATTGCATAAAAACTTTATCCTGTCAACCAAAAAATGACAAAAAAGTCATTTTTTCTAAAACAGCATAGCATATCACCCCCTAAAAATCGACGTAAAGCAATTCTTCTTACCCCTTGACGCCACACAATCATCCCCGTATCCTTAAAAACTCACACCCCTCACAAAGGCCAAACCGTGTCTCCAGTCTATCTCAAAAGTATTGCGGTCTTTTTCATTGTCCTGTTGGCTGCAGGTATCGGATATTGGTTTGGCACGCACGCACCACCCACCCAAGCAGCACCAGATCACACAGAGGTGGAACCGATGCAAAGCAATCGCCTGGCCCAAGAAACCAGCCCCTACCTGCGCCTTCATCAACACAACCCCGTTGATTGGTACCCTTGGGGAGAGGAAGCCTTTGAAAAAGCCCGTAAGGAAGACAAACCAATTTTCCTCTCGGTCGGTTATTCCAGTTGTTACTGGTGTCATGTTATGGAAAGATTGGTTTTCTCTGACACAGAAATTGCCAAATTGATGAATACGCTGTTCGTCAATATCAAAGTAGATCGCGAAGAACGTCCAGACATCGACGCGCTTTATATGACCGCCACCCAACTTCTATCGGGCCACGGCGGCTGGCCCAACTCCGTCTTCCTCACCCCAGACCTCAAACCCTTTTATGCAGGCACCTACTTTCCACCAGAGGACGGCCACGGTCGCCCGGGGTTTTCACGCGTACTCCAAGCCTTACACATGGCCTGGCAAGAAAAACGCTCAGATATAAATGATCAAGCCGAGCAAATTGCCCAAGCCATTCGCAAGATTCACACCAGCCAATCAGCAGACACATCGTGGTCTCAAAGTGATTTAACAGACAAACTCCAAACACACTTTCAAAATCAATTTGATTGGCAAAATGGCGGTTTTGGCAGTGCACCCAAGTTTCCACCCGACCAGGCTCTCGCACTTCTTCAGGCCCCATTGATAACCATTGCCGATGACGCCAAAGATATGGTTGCACTCACCCTGACCAAAATGGCAGACGGTGGCATCCAAGATCACCTTGGTGGTGGGTTCCATCGTTATTCTACAGACGCCAAATGGCACGTGCCGCACTTTGAAAAAATGCTGAACAACCAATCCTTATTTTCCGAAAGTTACCTTCGCGCCTATCAAAGCACCCAAAACGAAATCTATCGCCAAACCGTTGAAGATCTTTTGCACTTTGTTTCTACCACAATGACCGATGCCAATGGTGGATTTTATTCTGCCCTCGATGCCGAAACCGATGCCGAAGAAGGTGCACATTACATCTGGACAGAATCCGAAATACAAGATATTCTCGGTACCGAATCAGGCCTTTTCTTTAAAGCTTTTGCCTTAGCGCCCGTACCAGATACACAAGCGGGTGCCCTATACCGCACTCAATCAGACGCTGACCTTGCCCAAGAAAAAAACATTCCAACAACCGAAGTTCACACACAAGTCACCACGCTCAAAAACAACCTCTTGCAAGAACGCAACAAACGCAAATTCCCCTTGCTCGACGACAAAATCATCACAGGCTGGAATGGCCTCATGATTGCCGCCTTTGCCCAATCGGCCCGCATACTCGACCGACCACAAGATGCGGCAACGGCACAAAAAGCTGCTGAATTTATTCTCAAAAATCTCCGCGACGAATCGGGCACCCTCTCACCCTCTACCGAATTTATCAGCAAATAGCCAACCGAATGAACAGCAGAACAAAAGGAGCGTGAGGGCTTATGACATCCGAGATGGTAGACTATCTCTTTGATCTAAACGGCTACATCGTTCTCAAGAATGTGCTGGACGAAGAACATGTGGCACAGCTGAACGAATGTACCGGCGAACTGGTAAAACTCGAACGAGGTGGCACACTTGGAAAGCTCTACAATGACGCCGGTAAATACGAATCACTCGGAACCATTATACGCAACGCCGTTGAAGGCGGCGAGCCATTTGAACGCCTCATTGCTCACCCTGCATGGATGAATCACATCCAGCGATTTATCGGACGTTCTGAGAAACC
>JABIFK010000251.1 GCA_018650745.1 Candidatus Latescibacterota bacterium
ATGCTCCTGCCAATTTCAAGATCAACAATTTCTTCTTCCGATACCCATGCTTCAATGCGCAGACTGTCAATTTGGACCAATCTAAAAGTGGGGCTTCCTTGTGCAACAAGTTGGCCTTTGTCTATGAATCGTTGGGCGATCTGTCCGTTGAATGGCGCTCGAATTTTTCCGAAACTTAGGCGTGTAGCAATGGTTCTTGCGTTGGACCGGGCTCTTTGAAAATCATACTCAGCACTGTTGTGGGCTTGTTCAGATATTGAGCCTTCTTGAACCAGTTTCTTACTGTGCTTAAAGTTGTAGGTCTGATATTTCAGGTTTGCTTGGGCCTCAATCGCCATTTGTTCAAGCACATCAAGATCCAGCTGTGCTAAAGTATCACCCCTTTGAATGGCATCTCCCAAGTCTTTATACACGGTTGATACAACACCTGATTCAAGGGCGCTGAGTGTTGCGTCGTGCCAGGCTTTGACTGTGGCGGGTAAGCGGCTGTACTGGTTCAATGACTCTGGCCGCAACGTTTGAACTGTGACGTTGGTTTGGCGCATGGCTGTGGCCGAGGTCTCTTTGGCCACCTGTGTTTCTTCGTTTGAACCACAATGTGAAAAACCCAACAACATTAGAACTGAAAGTAGGCGAAAGGTGTATTGCATCGTATTCCCTCTAAGGGCGGGTGGCTGTTTGATTTCCTAGTATGCCCATACTGTATTCTAAACTGACAAGTGCAACGGCCACATCGTGTTTGGCTTGTGCCAAGGCTGCTTCTGCGCGTTGAACACTAAGCTGTGCATCAATAATCTCCAGTTGTGTTCCAATGCCGTTGCTGTAACGTGTCTCGGCAATTCTGAGACCTTTTTTCGAGAGTGAAATGGTTTGCTCTTGTGCCAGTTTTCTGGCAATTGATTCTGAGAGGTGTTGCTGAGCTTGCGAAATTTCAAGCTCAAGTGTGCGTTCCAATTGTTGGAAGGCCAATTGTGCACGGCGTGTATCTGCTCGGGCTTGTAAGACTTGTGCTGTGGTCCTAAAACCATCAAAAAGGGGCACTTTTAGTGTGAGGCCCGAAAACCAGCTTTGCCGAAAGTCATTTGATGAAAACTTGAAGTTATCTTTTTGGGCTTGCCATTGCCCATTGATAATAAGATCTAACGTTGGACGAGAACTGGATTGGGTCACGGTTTCGCCGTGTTTGCGCATGGATATAAGTTTGTCTTGTTGGCGAATTTCTGGCCGAGACATAAGGCCCAAAGCTATATTTTTAGATTCTGATTTTGAGAGAAGAGCAGTATCTTGGCGAAAAGCACCGGTGATGTTGATTTTTGTTTCGGGAGGGAAGCCAATCAGGCTTTTGAAGGAAAGCGTTGTGAGTTTGATGAGGTTGGTGGCTTGTATGGAATCTGGGCGAATTTCGGCAACTTGGGTTTGTGCGCGAAGCAGGTCGTATTCTGACACGCGACCAGCCTCAAAAAGCTTTTGCGCGAGGGCATAATTTGCTTGCGCGCGCGCAAGAGAGAGTTCATTTACACGGAGCAAATCGTAGGCAAGCAGAAGATCGTAAAAAGCTGTTTCGACATCTCTGCGCACCCGTTGTTGAACCAGGCGAATGTTCTCCTGTGAATATTGGCGAAACAGGCGTGCGACCTTCAAACTTGCAAAGAGTTTGCCACCAGAATAGAGAGATTGCCGAATGCCTATACTGCCGGTGAGGCTGTTGTGTGCCCCAATGGTAACTGATTGATCGCCAAATACAAAATTGGGCAATAGCCAATTGCGATCATAACTTAAACTTGCATCCAACTGAGGGAGCCCGTCGGCCAACGATTCTCGAAATTGGTGGTTTGATGTTTCTAAATCTTGTTGGGCTATGAGAAGTGTTTCGTTATTTTGTTGCGCGTGTTGGAGGCTTTGTGCGAGGGTTAAGTGCTGGACAGGCTGAGCATGACTGGACAATGTTTTTGTACAGATCAATAGAACAAACATGAAAAAACGTACGGTCATGAGATTATATCAAAAAAGGCATGGTCAGAGATTGAAAACCTGAATATACAAGAAAGCGCTTTGTGGAGCAAGATTGGTGATAGAAGGATGGGGAAGCCGTTAGGCGCTTGCTGGTAAACGTGGAACATGGGCTAAGAGCCCAATGACAGTTAGTCAGATATTTGGATATGATTGCCTTGGACTTTCGCTTCATCCAAGGCTTTCTCAGCACGTTGATACAAGTCTGAAACGAGTGCTTTTGGAGATTGTCCGCTGGAATTGGGGAGGGTGGCAACGCCCATGTTTATTTGTATAGACAAGGCCCCTCCGTCACCAAAGTCAAATCGGCGAGACGTCAGATCTTTGTGGATCAATTCGGCACGTTTGCCTATTTGGTGTGTGGTCATGCGAGGGACTATGAGTGCAAAGTTGACGCTGTCTAAGTGCACGAGCCGTTCTCCTTTGCGCAAGAGTTCTTTGATGCTTTCTGAAACTCTGCACAAGACCTCGTTGCCTCGTGTTCGACCATATTTTCCGTTGATACCATCGAGGCCTTGCGGTGCCAAAAAAATACAACCCAAAGGTTCATTCTTTTGAGTAGCTTGTTTCAGTGCGCCTGGCAAAAAAACGCGTGATAACATAACCCGATTAGGCAATCCTGTTACGTCAGAAAAACCAGCCAGTTTCATCCATCGCTTATTATCTGCGTCTAATTGAGCAATGCGATCTTCTAATTCTTTGGTATTTCCCTGGGGAACGTCAAAAACCGACGGTTTGGCAGCGGGGGTTTCTGTGGTGGGAGGGGGGGGGGCTTTGGCTTGTGGTTCCTCTGGTTTTGGAGCGGGTTTGGTGGGTGCGTTCGTACGCTCTTCTACAGGCACTTTCGCCCATTTTTTTTGTAAAACCCGTAGTTCTCTTCCGCGTTCACCGGCTTTTTCTAATACCTCTTTTGCACGGTTCACAGCACCACCAACAATCGTCTTGTCGTTGATAATACCCATGCTCTTTTGCATCACACCACTAAAGTAACTCTGGCCTTTGGTGAAATCATCGTCCGACCCTGTCAATTCATAGATTCGGTACCCAATTTCGGCTATTAAGGTCGTCAATCTGAGGGTGTCTTCTAAGGCATTTGACTGCAACTGACTATAATTCCACTCAAAATAGGCGAGCGCAAAACGAAGCGCAGAAATCTCATCTGTTGCCAATCCTGGGCGAAGCGGAATGCTGTCATCCATGGGAATGGACTTGGACCAATCGGTTTTGGTCTCTTCTACCAGGTCGCGAAAGACAGATTTTTCCGAAAATTCTGCATAGAGCTTCTCTTCATCCCGATAAATCCACGCAATGCGCAGATAAAACCGTGCAAGGTTGCCAGGCATCGGGCGTTCTTTGAGGCATTCGGAGAAGACACCCAGATAAAAGTGGGCAAGCAATGTACCAAAGATATCGTCGGTTGGAATGCTTGTGCAAAGTATGCGTGCAACACCGCGCTGCTGGGTGGCTAAATCTGAGAGGGCTTCTAAGGCGCCGTCGCGGAATTGACTCCGAAACTTGCGTTCTGTTTTTTTCCAAGTACGAAATTCAGCATCGTCAATTTGCCCAGTATAGTAGCAGTTTGTGCAGATGGCCCAGAAATAGTTCAATGGGGTCAACCATTGCGGGAATTCAAGGTCTGCACGCCACTTTACCTCAAGTGGGTGACCGTCAGGCTCCGTGTTGCGAGTACTGTAAATGTCGCGTTTTAGACGTGGAAATACATTGTCTGTATCACAG
>JABIFK010000379.1 GCA_018650745.1 Candidatus Latescibacterota bacterium
ACACCCACCGTGCGAATCGCCTGATCATACGTAAACCGACCGTCGTCCATCATCACCACACGATTCTTTAACCCCTCTGTATTGGGCAACCGTAACATCTTCTCAGGGTCACCTCCCGTTACAAACGCTGCCGTTGCGTGACACAATGCCGCCGCCGCACCCGACGACACCATTCCCCACTCAGCCCCCGTAAGCTCTGCCAACCGTTGTCCCACACCGTGCATCAAATCGTCCATATTCACAAATTGATTCGACGCCGCCAACATCGCCGCCTTCACCTCAGGCAACATCAACGTACCACTGTGAATCGTGCGCGTGCCACAACAATTAATAAATGTCTTCACGCCAATTTTTTCATACGGATTTTCTTCGCTCACAAAATCTCCCAAGTAATTAAGTCGCCAAAGGGGACCCTACTCAAATGTTCTTCCTACCCAATCCTCGGCATTTTCCACCACGTCTTCAGCAAACTTTCGACTGCGCGCCAAATGCCCCTTCTCTTTTCGCATTGTCGGCTGATTGGCATCTTGATACCGCCAATCACAACTCCACCGAATCCCATCCGACAAATTGGGTAGCCCCCTGTGAAACAACAAATTGTGGAACAACACCACGTCACCCGGTTCTAATTCAACCGCCACCGTCTCTCCCACGTATCGATTAAGTTGATCAGATGCAATCTCCAAATAATGATCGCGCTTCTCATGCGGCACCACCCCCAAGCGGTGCGTGCCTGGTGCAAATTCCATACACCCATTGTGTGTCGTCGCAGGCACAATGGGCGCCCACACATTCACCATTTTCAAATCCTGCACCCCCCGCACACCCGCAGCACCTGCCGTGTACCCCCCATCTTGATGCCACAAAACTTCCGTGCCTTCCCACTCCGGAAACTTAGGCCGCACCGTATAATTGGGGTATAAACGTATTTCGGTACCCAAAAATTGCGACACCAAATCCAAAACACGCGCATTAAAAAAGATCCCAAACAACCCAGCTAAGTGCAGCTCTTGGCGAAACGACTTGGGTGCAATATCCAAGTTCTTCTCGTACAAACGAAACAACCGCGTCTCAAACGAAGCCGACAAAAAGGGCTCGCTCACCCGACCCGCAGCAACCAGTTTCTCAGCTTCTCGATCAACCAACACCGCCAACTCAGCCTGGGCGGTCTCCAAAACATCAGGTGTAAACACACCCTTTAAAATCACGTATCCTTGCTCATCAAACTGCTCTTGCAGTGCGTGCATAAAAATACCTCCCATTCGCACGCGAAAATAAGGCTTCCTGTTCACACGAGCAACAAAAAGTGAAGCCGCCAACAAAGCGTATCAGAACCACCCCCAGAAAACTTGCTCTCAGGCGCTTTCCAACGTAATTTCAATCCACCCTTAAAATTGTCTTCCCTGCCAAAGGAGAACACTGTGCGCTTCATTTACGCTTTCCTTGGATACAGCCTCATTCTGATCAGTGGAATTTTCATTTTTTCTTTTTGCATGGTGCAAGTTTCCGACGAGCCCCAAAAACTCATCACCTTTCTCCTTGCCATCCTATTCTTCTTTGCCGTTGGACTGGCCGGTTTCAAACTCACCCGTTTAGGGCATCGTGGCCGCCAAGAAAAACGCGAACGCCAAATCCTCCAATTTGCAGCCCAAAATAGGGGTCGCATCACCCCGGCCGAACTGGCAATGGCACTCCCCTTTAGCGCCGAAGAGTGTCAAACCGTTCTCGAAACCCTCTGTGACCAAGGCATCGCCCAACTCCAAATCACCGACACCGGCAACCTCCTCTACGTCTTTGAGGGCTTCCTCTCCGAAACCGAGAAGACGACGTCTAAAAATCCATTGGACCGATAAAATTACCCTTGTAAACTTATTTCATATAATTAGTAACTATTATATTTATAGTATTTTATACTATTTCAAATACATTTACAACATAATACTACTTAACAATTACAATGAATTCAAACATCATCTACCGATTCGTCGTCAACAACACAGGCATCTACGAAGCCGTAGAACAAGCCTGCCCACGCAACGACCCACGCCGCCAAAACAAACCCGACGGCTCTTGGCTCCCCAAAGTCGGTCAAACCTACCCCAACGTCATCTCATTCTGGACCTCACACGGCCTCCAAACATACATCAACTCCAACCTCACGGAAACCATCTTGTAATTTTTCAAAGCTGGTCAACCCGTCGAAATGATCGGTCTTGACCTTTGGAATGGCAACCGCCTCCAAGTCAATGCCTATACCCAACTCACAGGCATTACATTTCCCGTTCTTATGGGTGCATCCGTAGGCGGCAACCGTTGGGGCTTGGGTTTAGAAAACGTCTTGGTTGTTGATCAAGAAGGCATCGTACGCCTCATCAATGATATCAACACCCTCGCCAACTGCTCAACACACACAAAGATTTGCCACCTATCACACTCGGTTTCGGTTTTCGTGAGCTCCTAATAGAAGGTTCAGTCGTCCCCAAACTCAATGTAGAGCAAACCCAAGCAACTTTTTATACATTTGCCAGAATGTATGGGCTTTCACATGTTTACAGCATCTATTGGCAGCACCACAAGCGTATCCCCTTATCTACTCAGCACGAAGGAGAATCAGTCCTATGACCTTGATGATCGGTTTCCCATTAGAGCTTGAACTCAAGAACTGGGTGCGCTTATTTCAGATTTTACTGGGCGTAGCAGGGATCGTTTTCATCCTCTTCTTTGCACGAAATTCTTTCGCGTCCAACAGTTCAGTAGGGGAAACAGAATGGGTGTCGGTGCTGGATACTGCTCGCGTCCAACAATTCGGAACATGGCGAGAGAGCCAGTTCCGATATGCAAAAACAACTTGTTTGGAGACGCATGAAGAAGGGGCAAAACTCACATTTACATTCTCAGGCACGGGTGTGGCGCTTGGACTGGGACAACACGCGGTGCCAGCCTACGGGAGACCGAGCCTTGGCAAGCTGACCGTAACCATAAACAACGACACACCACAGGTTGTATACCCACGAAATGAGGCCCGGGAAGTGGTATTGGCCCGGGGGCTGAAATCGGGCGAACATCACGTGAGTGTGGAACACAACCAAGATAACGGAGATGGGAGCTGTCGAATTTCTGGGTTTCGCGTATTGGCAAAACAATCAGGAGACCTAACATTCATGCTCAATGGAGAGGATAATGGATTCCTCGTTGACGCACGAGCGGTAATTCACCAAGAGG
>JABIFK010000865.1 GCA_018650745.1 Candidatus Latescibacterota bacterium
GCCGGAATCTCTTGCCTATCCCACAACGGTCCCATGACCATCTGCTCGTCTTTGAGCGTTACCGCTTTTGAAGGTGATGGCCAAAAGAACCCCATCCCGTTGTAAAGCACCAACATGACCAATCCAACGATCATCAACAGGCAAACAGACAAAGCCCCACCCGTCAGCCAAATAAACGGCACACCCGATTTCCAAAACTGCTTCACAATAAACTCCAAATTAGAGTGGCACTCACTTTTGCCTTTTTACTTTTTACTTTTGCCTTATCAAATTCGACTATATCGCTCTCGCAATCGCTGACGCACCACTTCAGCAACCGTATTGACAAAAAATGTCAACGCGGCCAACAACAAACCCGTTAAAAATAAGATGCGATACAAAGTACCTTCGTGAGGCGCTTCGGGGATTTCCACAGCAATATTTGCAGACAACGTTCGCATCCCATTAAAAACCGACCAGTCTGTAATCGGTGTATTGCCCGTGGCCATCAACACAATCATCGTTTCTCCTACCGCACGCCCAAACCCAATCATTGTTGCCGAAAAAATACCCGGGCTGGCTGTGGGTAAAACAACACGCACCGCTGTTTGCCACGGCGTAGCGCCCAAAGCCAAAGAGCCCGCGCGCAAATGCGATGGCACACTAGACAAAGCATCTTCGCAAATGGTATAGATAATGGGCACCACTGCAAAACCCATTGCAAAACCAACCACCAAACAATTTCGCTGATCGTAACGTGTCTCGGCACTTTCCAATAACCACTTTTGAAAATGGCCACCAAAAACCACCGATTCTACCACGGGGCCCAATACAAAAGACAGCCAAAGTGCCACGAGTGTCACCCCACCAAGGAGAGTCAGGATCAAATAGTCAGGTACCTGGCGCGCAAAGTCTTCGGGCAATAACGTCCAAAACCAAGAACACAAAATCACCACCGTCGATACCAGAGGCAACAACAACAAAGCCCCCACAACTTCCTTTTCGAGCAACGGCGCCAACCAAAGACCAGCCAAAAACCCCAAAATAACACTGGGCAAAGAAGCCATCAATTCCACAATAGGTTTCACCCAATTACGCACAGTTGCCGAAGCAAATTCAGAAGTATAAATGGCGGCCAAAACGGCCAACGGCAACGCAAAAAGCATTGCATAAAACGTTCCCTTTAGTGTGCCAAACAACAAAGGGACAATACTCATCTTGGGTTCAAATTCATCAGTCCCCCCCGTCGATTGCCAGACATACTCGGGTTGGGCATATCCTTCATACCACACTTTTCCAAACAAGGTTTGCAAAGTAATCTCAGGGTGGGGATTATAAAAATCGTATAGACGCACTGCACCATTGTGACCGGCAGTGACAAACCCATCTAATTTGGGTAAAAATGCAAGGGCTGAAATGGCCACTTCGCTGTGATGCAAAGAAAAAAAGGTTTGCTTAGAGGTCATATGGTGCACCGCAACATGGCCCATATCATCGCCCGACAGAAACTGCTTATCGCGTGCCGATGCCGTCAAAACCGTTACAGCGCCTGCGTGCCCCTGCAACACATGAACCTTCTCGAAGCTTTGATCATTGCCGCCCTCTCCAATGCGCACTGGCATCCAAGTACTCACCTGCCCACCCGCATCACCAACGATCACAGACACATCACCCAACATAAATTCCAATGCCGTAATGGCCTGCCCAGATGCATGCACCTGTTGCATCAATTCAAATTTTGATTTTGGCCGGCCCACTTCCCACCGAACCACTTCTCCCTGATCAGTACCAGCCAGCACATATCGCCCAGAACGTGCCACCGCCACACTCGTAGCCCGCCCAGTCACCTGAGCAGTTAAATCATGGACAACAGTCTCTGTCTTTCCACGTCCTAATAAACCTCGCTTTTCTGCAGTTATACCCAGCTTCAACTGCCCAGCCTCACTCATTGCCAAAACAGTACTGCGCCCATCCCCATCGTTGCGATAAGCCAGCTGAACCACCGGCCCATCAAACAATGAAATGAGGCCATCCACAATAAAAAATGGGGTCACTGTTTGTGTGCCCCCATCCTCAAAAACAACCTGAAAGTCCAAACGCCCCATCAACACAACACCATCTTCTAACCCTAAGCCCACCTGCTCATTATTCAATGCCCGATAAGCCGACACGATACGCCGCTCATTTAATCCGTCAATAGCAGCCGCTTTGATCAAACTGCCCATCGCCACGTCATAAAAATCAATACCGGTTTCATGCACGGCAAACATCACTTTTTGATACTGATCCACTCCCGTTGCCAAAACAGTGCGGTCCAAATCGATCTCTTGCACTTGCGAAACTTTTGGCGGCAAAAACAAAGGATAAGATTCGACCAAAACAAAAAGGAAGATGCCCAGTACAGCCACAATCACACCCAAACCGCCAGCGGTAATAATCCACTTACCTAAACAGTCCATAAAGCGTGCTGCAGGCGTAATACCAGGCAAACGGCGCGGAGAAGATTCGGTAGATAAGGCCATCAAAAATCCCAATTTTAAAAATCAAACAACGAACAAGATTCAAACACGCCCGCTGTCAGAACCAGCATCTACTGAAGCTTTTCCAGCTCTTCTTTGACCACTTCATAAGGCACGGGCATGTAACCATCTTTGATCACAATCTCTTGCCCTTCCTTAGAAAAGATAAATTTGGCAAACTCGCGCACCAAGGGGTCCAGTGATTTACCTGGTGCTTTGTTGATATAAAGGCTCAAAAAGCGTCCTAAAGGATAAGAGCCATCTAATACATTCTCCAAGTTGCCATCGCGAAAAGGTTCGCCGGCTTCCAAAGCCAACGGCACCACACGCACACCCGAGGTCTTATAACCAATGCCGCTATAACCAATAGCATACCGATCCTCCCCCACACCTTGCACAACAGAAGCCGACCCTGGCTGCTCTTTTACTTCATCTTTATAGTCCCCTTTAAACAATGCATGTTGTTTAAAGAAACCGTACGTACCCGAGGCAGAGTTACGCCCGTACAAACTAATCGCCGCATTTTTCCAATCCTCGATCATTCCAACTCGGCCCCATTTTGAAATATTTTCTTTATACTCACCGCGACGGGTCTTTGAAAAGATTGCATCCACTTGGGCCAGTGTTAAACCTTTAATCGAATTGTCTTTGTTCACAAATACAGCCAAAGCATCCAAAGACGTGCGCAACATTGTCGGTGGATAACCGAACTGCTTCTCAAATTTATCCACCTCCGAGGCTTTCATCGGTCGTGACATCGGACCAAATTGTGCCGTCCCTTCAATCAAAGAAGGAGGCGCAGTGCTCGACCCTTTCCCTTCAATTTGAATCTTTACATTTGGATAATGCTTCCCAAAGCTCTCTAACCACAATGCCATCAAATTGTTCATGGTATCAGACCCAATACTGCTGGCGTTGCCCGAAATACCGCTCACTTTCTGATACATCGGAATGCGCTTATCCACTTCGATTTGCTGCGCAAAAACGGCTCCAGAAGCCAAGATGACAGCAGCACAAATACCTGCTCGAATCGTTGTCAACATACAAACTCCTTTCTGTTACACGACGTTAAAAGTAAACCTGCAGCGACTGCGTGTAAACTACCTGTGCCCTGTTACGGTCGTGTGACAAAACCTTGACAATTGCGTGATAAACAAGCTACAGAAGAAAACCCCGTCTCAGGTCTCAGGTCTGCAAGTCCAATGCGACAGAGTTTGACCTGTAACCTACAGACCTCTTTAAAACTTCACATACAAGCTCATACGAGGTAAAATTTCGGTATCCACACCCGTCGCCTGAAACGAGGTAACCCATACATTCGGCATAAGGTGAACATCCTTTGTAGGCTCAAAATCCAACCCGCCAATAAAGTGAAGCTTGCGATCATTACCGACATTGTCGTTGGGGTCAAAAAAGTCTACGCGACCAAATATTTTTGCCTTTTCATTCATTGCACCCGCACCAAATACTGATATGCCCCTCAACTGAACATCTCCTGCAGGGTTATTGCGTGTTTGCAAAAATCCTTCTATGCCACCGTGAAATCCATCTTTCTTAAGCCCAACAAATCCACCAAGAGTCATTCGATCTTGACTGCCAGCGCGTTTTTCCCAATCGGCATAAGCTGTTGCATTAAGTGCACCGGGTTTCAAATGCAGCAGGGCATAGACCTTTTTGTTGTTGTCCCCTTCAGAAGCTTGCCCACTGCCATTGGCCAACATAATTTGTGTATTCACTTTACCTTCAGCGTCCAACTGTCCATGAAACGAAAGCCCAATATCTGCCGAAGACGCAACCTTATTCAAATCCATAATCGTCTTGCGAACCGAACGATATCCCCAAATCCCCTCACTTATATTCCAAGTCGGCGTACCAGACAAACCCATATAAATCGCCTTGCCATTTTTGCGATAACGCACATAAGCATGTTTCACAAAGGGCTCCATTTTGTTGCCACTGCCAAAGCCATCATCTTTAGACTCTAAGCGCACACGCCCCGAAAATTCATCGTCCCACTTCAAGTCATACGTCAGATAAATGCGGCGAAATTGAAACCCATTTTCTTTTTTCTTCGCACCACTCGCGAAATAATAATAGTCGGCAAATGCAACACCCTTAAGCTTACTCTCTGCAGCTTCAGACGCTCCGTAACCAAACAACATCCCCAATGCCAACCCAATCAACATCGCACGTTTAAACATCTAAAACCTCCCCAAAAATATCGATCCGCCCTCCAGCAAGACCATTTGCAAAAATGCACTAATATTCACGCTACAAAAAACGCACAATACAGTGGCAAATCAGTGACACTTATGTTACAGTTGTGTTACAATTCTCAAATCTATAAAAAATCACCTTCTCGAAAAGAGAAGACGGGCGTGTACTGTGCCCAATTGTCACAAAATAGACGGGTTTGCCTTTTTCCTCTTGCCCTTAAAACTTTCTCTCTTGACGCTTTTACAATTAAATGTTACCATGTATTTTTTATCACGTTATCCTATAATCGCCCCACACCGTGTCCCTCGACACTTTCCCTCGGAGCAGGCGATGAACCTGAAAAATCCAAAACTATACACCAACCGCGAGTTGTCGTGGTTGTACTTTAATCAACGCGTACTTCAAGAGGCACGTGATCCCCAAAACCCGCTCCTTGAGCGTGTGAAATTTTTGGGCATTGTGGCCAATAATCTCGATGAATTTTTCGAAATTCGGGTATCGGGTTTGTTGCAACAAGTCGAAGCCGGTCTCTCCGATTACGGTCCCGACGGTTTTTTGCCCGAAGAACAACTTCAAATTCTCTCAAAAACCGCCCATCAAATGGTCGATGAACAATATGCCTGCTGGAATGAAGAGTTACGGCCGGCACTGCGCCAAGCAGATGTTCACATTCGCACGCTCGACCACCTCAACCGCCAAGAAAAAATCTTCATAGAAGACTATTGCAGCAGAGAGCTTCATCCTGTAATCACGCCTCTTACCGTTAATCCTGCTCATCCATTACCACGCGTGATCAAC
>JABIFK010000441.1 GCA_018650745.1 Candidatus Latescibacterota bacterium
TTCCACACGGGCTTTCTTTTCTTTCATTTCGGTTTCAGTAGCCGCACCCACACTTACAATGGCCACACCACCGGCCAACTTGGCCAAACGTTCTTGCAATTTTTCGCCATCGTAGTCAGATGTTGTTTCGTCAATTTGACGACGAATTTGACCCACACGGCCTTGGATGTCGGAAGAAGCACCGGCACCTTCAACTATGGTGGTATTGTCTTTGTCGATCGTGATATGCTTGGCTTGACCCAAATCTTCTGTGGTCGCATTTTCAAGCTTAAAACCAGCATCTTCAGACAACACACGGCCACCGGTCAAAATGGCAAGATCTTCTAACATTGCGCTGCGACGATCGCCAAAACCAGGGGCTTTGACAGCAGCAACTTTCAATGTGCCACGGACTTTGTTTACCACCAAAGTGGCCAAAGCTTCGCCTTCGATATCTTCGGCAATGATCAACAATGGTTTGCCCGTTTGTGCAATCTTTTCTAAGACAGGCAACAAATCGCGCATCGCAGAAATCTTCTTGTCATAGATCAAGATGTAAGCTTCCTCCAACACGACTTCCATGCTGTCGGTATCTGTGACAAAATAAGGCGACACATAACCACGATCAAACTGCATACCTTCAACCACGTCTAAGGTGGTTTCAATGCTGCGAGCTTCTTCAACCGTAATCACACCGTCTTTGCCCACTTTTTCCATTGCATCGGCAATCAACTCACCAATAGCCTTGTCGTTGTTGGCCGAAATGGTTGCCACTTGGGCAATATCTTTACGACCTGCAACGGGCTTGCTCAATTCTTGCACAGATTTCACAGCAGCAGTAACAGCTTTGTCAATACCGCGTTTGAGATCCATTGGATTAGCACCAGCGGTCACATTACGCAAACCTTCGCGGAAAATGGCTTGTGCCAAAACAGTTGCCGTTGTGGTACCGTCACCGGCCACATCCGACGTCTTTGAAGAAACTTCTTTCACCATCTGAGCGCCCATATTTTCATATGGGTCTTCCAATTCGATTTCTTTGGCCACAGTAACACCATCTTTGGTGACTGTGGGAGAACCGAATTTCTTATCTAAAACCACATTACGCCCTTTAGGCCCAAGCGTTACTTTAACAGTATCTGCCAATTGATCGACACCGCGCTTGAGAGCATCCCGGGCAGCAACATCAAATTCCAGTTGCTTGGCCATGAACTCCTCCTCAAAATGAAACGAACGTTATATAATGACAAACACTTATTCAATAACAGCGAGAACATCACCTTCGGACATAATCAGGTAATCTTCGCCATCTAAACTAATTTCTGTACCGGCATATTTGCCATACAGAACGACATCACCCGCTTTAACCGACAAAGCAATCTTGTTGCCCGAATCATCGGTCTTGCCATCACCAACAGCGACAATTGCGCCACGTTGGGGTTTTTCTTTGGCGGTATCTGGAATAATGATGCCACCTGAAACCTGCTCATCTTCTTCAACAGGTTGTACCAACACGCGATCCCCTAAGGGTTTCACCTTTGCCATGTGTCTTGCCTCCTTCTAAAGGATATTGTTAAGGTGAAATAATGGATAACTTTATGATGCATTGTTAGCACTCACACCACGCGAGTGCTAAGCGGAAAAAAATATATCAAAGACATCCCCTTTGCGCAAGAAAAAATCACAAAAAAATGGCAAATTGTCCCAAATTGGACACTTTGCCATTTTATAAGCTCAATCATTCGTAAAAACAATTATTTAGCGTTATACAATTCCTGAAATTCGTGAATTTGGTCATGCAATTTCTGTGCATTTGCCACATCAGTGGTCTGTTTGCACTTCATGGCCGTACGTATAATTTGATGTAATTTGACCAATTTGGCAGTATAAGCCTTGGCTCCTGCTACATCTCCTTCGGCGGGTTCTTTAATGCGTTGAGCCAAGAAATATTGCGATACCACCTCACGGATATGGTCGGCGTGTTTTTCTTTGTTGTTCACCCAGCGCACAATCTGATTGAAGTCTTTGCCATCCTTAGACAATGCCTCAATCATCTTCATCGACTTTTCGATGGTTGTCACATCCTCTAACAACGTAGCAAAGCGACCCTCATCGCCATAAATACCGCAGGGAATTTCACAATGTGCCAACACCAAAGTGGGCATGAGCATAACACTTACCAAAACGGCCACAAAACGCTTCATATTTAACACTCCTTAAAAATTGAACGATTTACTCAGAACACTCCCTTAAACATACCCGACAAAATATATAATGCAAGCACCATAAGACGGGATATTTTTTGCCTGCAAGAAACGCGCGACAATCAAAAACAAACCCTCAAAAACAGAATATAAAGCGGCGTCACACCCCGAACAAATGGCCTGCGAAATACAAATTCAATACAGCATCCGCTTTTACATTGCGTTTTCATTAACATGCCGTATATTTGAGTCGTGTTCCAAAACACATTTTTAGAGCAACCAACCCCCACCATTGCTCTAAGCCTGTTACAGCACGACTTCCCCCTCCAAATTTCGAATATACACGCGCTTTTTTGTGACCCATTTCGCCAGGTCTACATGTCCGTCTCACGTGACCAAGTTCTCTCATTTATGAAAAAGAACCCTGATCGGCCTCTCAAGATCAGGGAGCTTTCGCGTACCTTAAATGTAGGTGACCACGAATACAATAGTTTTCGTCGGCTCATTCGTCAGATGGCGCGCGATGGTGTTATCATTAAGTTGCGCAACAATAGATATGGTGTATCGGGTGCCCAAAATCTCATTACTGGGCGCTTGAGTGTACACTCGGGTGGTTATGGCCTGCTGGCACGCGAAGATGGAAACCCCGATCTCTTTATTGGCACATCACGCTTGGGCACCGCATTGCACGGTGATAAAGTTATTGTGCGCGTCACCAAAAACGCGCAAGGAAGCAATCGGTCCGAAGGCGAACTGGTGCGCATCTTACAACGTGCCGAGCAAACCGTTGTGGGCACCTTCTTCAATGACGGTCGTCATGCACACGTCACCTCAGATGATCCACGCACGCCACTTGAAGTACACATTCCTCAAGATCTCACCAAGGGCGCGCAAAACGGTCAAAAAGTTGTTGCCAAAATACAAGACTGGGAACACATCAACACCCCACCTCCGGGTCATGTCACAGATATTTTAGGCGACCCTGACACGCCGGGCATTGAAACACTTATCCTCATCAAAAAACGAGGCCTCTCACTTGAATTTCCAGACCACGTAGAAGAAGCCGCCCAAGCCATATCAAACACCATTCCTCCCGAAGAAATTGCACGCAGACGAGACATTCGAGACACCGTGTGCGTCACCATAGATCCTTATGATGCACGCGATCACGACGACGCGGTCTCTCTCGACGTCCAGCCCGATGGCACGTATGACTTAGGCATTCACATTGCCGACGTTTCGCATTTTGTCACCGAAGGCTCACCACTCGATCACGAAGCACTCGCGCGTGGCACCAGCGTTTATTTGCCCGACCGTGTTATTCCTATGTTACCAGAGCACCTCTCTGCTGGTGTGTGTTCTTTGCGTCCAGAAGAAGATCGGCTTGCCTTAAGTGTGTTTGTGCACATTCAGCCCAACGGCGATATCATTGACACCCAAATAGCAGAAACCATCATACGAAGCCACGCACGCTTGGCATATGAAAACGTTCAGCGCGTGCTCGACAATCACCCAGATGCCCCCCAAACCAATGCCTATCCATTTGCCGACATGCTCCACAAAATGGAAAAACTGCGCCAAAACCTCACCACAAAAAAACAAGAACGCGGCGCCATCGACTTTGACCTGCCCGAACCGCATATCGTGCTCAATGACAAAGGGCACCCCATAGACATTCGCCCCACACCTCGCTTAAACAGCCATCGCCTCATTGAAGAATTTATGCTCTTGGCCAACGAGGTTGTGGCCCAATATATGTCTGATCGCGGCATTCCCATTCTCTATCGTGTCCACGAATCACCCGACCTTGAAAAACTTGCGGCATTCTCCATGTTGGCCGCTGCTTTTGGACACCGCTTGCCCAAACCCGAGCTCATGGGACCTTTAGACATTCAGCGCATACTCGAGTCATTGCAAGGCGAACGCATTGGCCGAGTACTCAACAGCCGCTTGTTGCGCTCCATGAAAAAAGCGACCTACACACCGAAAAACATCGGTCACTTTGGTTTGGCGTGTGACACGTATACTCACTTCACATCCCCCATTCGTCGTTATCCCGATCTCATCACGCATCGCATCATACGCGCAACGCTCAATCAATCAGACACGCCCGAAAGCCTTGCGCGACGTAACAAACGCCTACCCGACATCGGTGATTTATCGACCGAACGCGAAATTGTCGCTCAACGCGCCGACTGGGACGCCACCAAGCTCTTTCAAGTGCTCTATTTGGAAGACAAATTGGGCGATCATTTTGAAGCAACCATTATCGACGTACGCCCCATGGGATTCTTTATTGAATTGGAAAGCATTCTGATCGAAGGCCTCGTACACGTTAAAACCTTGGCCAACGACTATTATGTGTACCACGAAGCGCAAGGCGCACTCACTGGCGAACGCACAGGCGAAACCTACCAATTAGGTGATGCCGTGGATGTACAACTGGCGCGTGTAGACCGCCAACGCTTGCTCATAGACTTTGAACTCGTTTCTCATGCATCCTTAAGAAAATCAAAATCACGACGTCCTCAGAAAAACGACAAAAAAAGAAA